>CAZOCA010000029.1:0-12689 GCA_964578105.1 uncultured Pararhizobium sp. | reverse complement strand
AGTACTCAAAAGGCCCGGCGGTTTCCCGCCGGGCCTCAAAAATCTCAGACCTGACTGACGTCAGATCGGGATCAGCTTAGAAGTCTCGTTGAATGCGCAGCTTGGCTTCCCAGTTGTCTGTCGAAGAGTCTTCAGTACCGAGAACCAAATTTTCTTCGGTTTCGGTGTCAGTGTACTGAGCAGCCAGGCTGACAGTAAGATTTTCAACAACTTCATATTCGATGTTTGCACTGACCTGCCAGAGTTCGGCCTGATCCTCGAAATCATGGTAAGCACCGGTTACAGCAACATTCAAAGCGCTGGATAAGTCATGGCTCAGTCCAGCCAAAACATACCAACCGCTGAGTGTGTCAGTGATATCGCCTGTCGTGATGTCGACAACAGCTTCAAAAAAGTCTTCGCCGCCAATGTAGTGCATGGCACCATCAGCATAAGCACCAACGACTTTAACTTTGGTCATGGAACCGACGTTCAATTCAACACCCGCCTGAACAGCCCAACCATAGTCTTCGTCAAGCACATCAAGCGCAGCACCTGTAAACGTAACTGTTGTAAAAGGTGCAGTTGGGTCAAATGTTGAGATCGAGCGGATCTGATGCAAGGCGCCAGAAATCTGAGCCGAACCCCAGCCCTGTGAAATACGCAGGCTTGCTACGACTTCAGGAATTTCCATGCCTGCATAAGTCGCATCTTGACCAACATTAGAACCGGACGCAATGGATGTTGTTTTAGTGACTGAACCGCCACCCGTTGAGAATGCTGATGTCACTACAATACCGGTCGTACCACCATTGTACTGAGCAATATTTGCACGACGATCACGACCGTCCTCAAGACCCAGTGTCATGGACAGGCCATTGCCGAACGGCATGATGAAGGTGAACTGGTTGATGCCTTCATCAACATAGAGGCCGTCATAAATGCCGTAACCACCACCGAAATCGTAACGAGACGTTTCACGGCCAACCAGGATGTTCTCACCGATTGTGATCCAGGCATCGCCCAGCTCAACAGCGCCTTCGTTAGAGGCAGAAATAGCGAACTGACCAACCAGCATGCCGACTTCGGTCATGGAAGATGCGTTGACGACCAGCTCAAAATTTGAATTCAGGAAGGATGTGTCAGTTGCATCATCATCAGCGTCGTCACGAATGCCGATTTCTGTCCTGATACGGCCAGAGAATTTCAGGCAGGTTTCTGTCCCCGGAATATAGTGAAAACCAGCGCCAAACGCATCACAGACACGGACATAATCAACAGGTTCTACAATTGGCAGATCTGCGGCCTGTGCGCCTGTTACAGAAAACAAGGCAGCAGCAGAGCCGAGCAAAAAACTATTATTCACAGTATGACCTCCAAAAGTCAGTTAGGCACAAAGGCCGAGATCGATCTGAGGACCCACCCCACAAAATCATGCATCAAACTTTCAGAGTTGATTCTCAAACAAGCTACCTGCCTGAGCAAAGTCACACATCTTGGCACTGGCTCAAACAAGGCAATGGAAATCAGGCCGGATTCCCGAGCTTAAAAGCCGTTTGTGTTGTTTTAGACACATTGGCGCCTGTCAGCTTGCTACTTGCGTTAGAATTCGGAAGGCACCCCTTACCAGTGGTGTGCTGAGGGTCCGGTTGATCAAGTTTGAAGGCTTTATCTGCCAACAGATAGAACCGGCTTTCAAAATGCCATGTAAAAAAAGCCCGGCAGTTTCCCGCCGGGCTTTAAAAATACAAACCTGACTGATGTCAGATCGGGATCAGCTTAGAAGTCTCGTTGAATGCGCAGCTTGGCTTCCCAGTTGTCTGTCGAAGAGTCTTCAGTACCGAGAACCAAATTTTCTTCGGTTTCGGTGTCAGTGTACTGAGCAGCCAGGCTGACAGTAAGATTTTCAACAACTTCATATTCGATGTTTGCACTGACCTGCCAGAGTTCGGCCTGATCCTCGAAATCATGGTAAGCACCGGTTACAGCAACATTCAAAGCGCTGGATAAGTCATGGCTCAGTCCAGCCAAAACATACCAACCGCTGAGTGTGTCAGTGATATCGCCTGTCGTGATGTCGACAACAGCTTCAAAAAAGTCTTCGCCGCCAATGTAGTGCATGGCACCATCAGCATAAGCACCAACGACTTTAACTTTGGTCATGGAACCGACGTTCAATTCAACACCCGCCTGAACAGCCCAACCATAGTCTTCGTCAAGCACATCAAGCGCAGCACCTGTAAACGTAACTGTTGTAAAAGGTGCAGTTGGGTCAAATGTTGAGATCGAGCGGATCTGATGCAAGGCGCCAGAAATCTGAGCCGAACCCCAGCCCTGTGAAATACGCAGGCTTGCTACGACTTCAGGAATTTCCATGCCTGCATAAGTCGCATCTTGACCAACATTAGAACCGGACGCAATGGATGTTGTTTTAGTGACTGAACCGCCACCCGTTGAGAATGCTGATGTCACTACAATACCGGTCGTACCACCATTGTACTGAGCAATATTTGCACGACGATCACGACCGTCCTCAAGACCCAGTGTCATGGACAGGCCGTTGCCGAACGGCATGATGAAGGTGAACTGGTTGATGCCTTCATCAACATAGTAACCGTCATAAATGCCGTAACCACCACCAAAATCATAACGCGATGTTTCACGACCAACCAGAATGTTCTCGCCGATTGTGATCCAGGCATCTTCAATTTCAACTTCACCTTCGTTTTCACCAACGATAGCGAACTGACCAACCAGCAAGCCGATTTCGGTCATGGAAGACGCGTTGACAACCAGCTCGAACTTTGAATTCAGGAAGGATGTATCAGTTTCATCATCACCTTCATCGTCGCGAATGCCGATTTCTGCCCGGACATAGCCAGAGAATTTCAGGCAGGTTTCTGTGCCGGGGATGTAGTGAAAACCAGCGCCGAATGCATCACACACACGGACATAGTCAACGGGTTCTACAACCGGCAAATCAGCAGCCTGTACGCCTGTTACGGCAAACAGAGAAGCTGCGGAACTGAGCAATATAGTTTTTTTCATTAGATGACCTCTAAAGTGGTTCAAAATTCCAGTTATGAATCGCCGGCTCACATGAGCACGACCAAGTATCCCAACCTGATGAATCGCTTCAGATGTCGGACCAAAACCTTATTTGGATTGCTGCGTCAATGCATAGGAAGGCAAAAACGGGATTCTGGTAATCTTGCTATTAAGCTGTTGTATTTAAAGCACATATTTAGCCCGATTGTTAAGTTTTTGTTGTCAAAATGGGCGCAGCGTCAACCGATATTGTCCTTCGGGGCAGGCACGACCGAACCGGCGATTAACGAGCTTTGAGCAGAATTTGACATGCGCTGCAGACCCTTGGAACGCGTCCGAAGCTGATGGAACAGATGAGAGGGTAAAGGGTAGATTGATCGCTTGCAAAAACAGGCGCAATCTCGGATTTATTCCGGGAATCTATCAGTCGGCAACTTGATTGGAGCCGCGTCAGCTACGTCCGCCTCACGCCCGAGATCGCGTCAAAGACGTGCACTTTGGACGGATTAAAACCCAGGCGAATGGTGCTTCCCGGCGTCGCATCATATTCAGCGTCTTCAAGCAGTCTGATTTCTTCAACACCAAGGCGACCAGTGAGATGGGTCTCATTGCCCATTGGCTCGACCACTTCCAGAATCATTGACAACGCGCCGTCCGCTTCGACGTGCAAATGTTCGGGGCGAATGCCAAGAACAATTGATTGCCCTTCTTCAGCCGGCACAGCATCAGGGAGCCTGAACTCGCCGGTGGCAATGCGCAGATGCCTGTTGCCGTTTTTGGTTGCCACCTGCCCTTTAAGAAGGTTCATCTGAGGCGCGCCGATGAACCCGGCGACAAACAGATTGTCAGGCGTGTTATACAATTCGAGCGGCGTTCCGATCTGTTCGATCTTGCCGTGATTCATGACCACAATCCTGTCGGCCATCGTCATGGCCTCCGTCTGATCATGGGTCACGTAAATCGACGTGGTTTTGAGGCGCTGATGCAGCAGCTTCACTTCCTTACGCATGGATGTGCGCAGCTTTGCATCCAAATTGGACAGCGGCTCATCAAACAGAAACACTTCCGGGTTGCGCACGATGGCGCGGCCCATGGCGACACGCTGGCGTTGACCTCCGGACAAGGCTTTTGGACGACGCTCCAGATAATCATCCAGTCCCAGAATCGCACTTGCCTCCGCAACGGCTTTGGCAATTTCTTCCTTCGGTCGCTTTTCCAGTTCCAGCGCAAAAGACATGTTTTCGCGCACCGTCATATGCGGATAAAGCGCATAGGACAGAAACACCATGGCGATGTTTCTGTCTTTTGGCAGACGGTCATTCACAATCTGGCCACCAATCGCAATTTTGCCAGTGGTGGGATCTTCCAATCCTGCAATCATGCGCAGCATTGTGGATTTGCCGCAGCCAGACGGTCCGACCAGAGCCACAAACTCACCATCAGCAATAGTGATTGAGACGCCATGGATCACATCGACCTTGCCGAAGGATTTTGTGATTTCTGTCAAAGTGACGTCTGCCATGCGAATTCCGATCAGGCTTTGAAAGTGGGTTCAAGGATGAGTGTGCAGGATGAATGTGTTTGCAATTTCGATTGACTATTATTTCAATATTAGTATTTATAATTCCAAATGTGAAATATTGGAAGCCCAATTGTGAATCCAAGCGAGCGCCTGCTGCAAGTGATGGAATATCTGATGGCGGCTGGTCCAGAACCGGTCAAACAGATAGAAATCGCCCGTGATCTTGGTATTTCACCAGCCACGGTGAATCGGATTGTTCGGACTTTATCTGAGCGCGGCTACCTGTTCCGGACCAGTGAAAAATACTGCGTGCGCAATTTCCGTTTGATCCGAAATGTTCCCATGTCGGAAAGCTATCTGTCATTTCTCAGTGATCTGATGAATGAGATCACTGCTGCTGAACGTGTGTCGGTTGAGGCCGTTGTGGTCTCCGGCTTCGATCTGCTGTGGCATTCGCGCACCCAATTGCCTGATGCAAGTGTGGCAATCCGTGCGGCAACAGGATTCCGGCGCAGTCTTTATGAACTGGATGCCATGGCGCGGCTCTATCTCAGCCGGGTTGGCTGGGATGAGGTCAGTTACAAGTTTTTCCCCGGTGGTTTTTTCAAAACCGGTCTGGAAATGGGAAGTCTGGCGCCCAGCGAAGCACGGCGCATCATCGAGCAAAGCGCCAAGGGTGAATTTGATCTGGACTTTGACGGGAACCACGTTGGCGTGCGGCGCTTTGCAACCATCATTGAAGATGAAGCAGGCAATTTCCTGCATCTGCTCAGCCTTGCCGAAGCGGCGGTTCCGGTTCGGGACAATGACGCCCACATCGCCCATGCACGCAACGTTTTGCAGAAGGCCCGGGCAACGCTGCAAGCCCAGATAAGGGCAGAAGCCATTGCCGACGGTGGCACCAAAAAGCATGAATTAAGCCCGCCTCATATCGGGTGACTATCTGAAAGACCACTCACGGAGGAAGTTATGACAATACACAAGAAACTGATGCAATTATCAGCGGCATCCCTGGCCGTAATAACCGGCTTTGCCCTGACCCCGACAAAGGCGGTCGCCGAGGATGTAGAAGTCCTGTTGTTCTCAATGCCTTTTACAAGGGCGCTGGCCGAACTGGAAGCAGACTTTGAAGCTGCGACCGGCCTGACTGCAAATATCGATGTCATCGGGCAGGATGTCTTTGAAAATCGCATCACCCTGTCCTTCACCGGAAAAACCGGAGATCTGGACGTTGTCCATGCGCCGGTTATTCAGCTTCAACGCTGGGTGAAAGCCGGGTGGCTGCGCCCGATCACCACTGAAACCGCTGCCATGGCCACCAAGGATGACATTCTTGCCGGTCCGCTGGATTCCTTCGTCGTGAATGGCGAACAGTGGGGACTGCCGTTCCTTGCCGGTACCGGCATGATGGCCTATCGCACAGATCTTCTGTCAGAGGCCGGTTTTGATGAACCGCCCGCAACCTGGGAAGAGATGCTGACCGTTGCGGCGGCCGTGAAGGAGAAAGGCACGCCTGCGCTGGCTATGCGTGTTGCACCTGGACAAGGCTTTAACATGTTCGTCTATCCGCAAATCATGCGGGCCTATGGTGGCAAGTTCTTTGCTGACTATCCAACTGATCTGACGCCATCCATGAACACGCCAGAGGGTCTGCAAGGCCTGGAAGTCTATTCAAAACTGATGAATGACTATGGTCCTGAAGGCATCGGCAACTTTAACTTTGGTGAAGTAACCGCCGCCATGCAATCCGGTCAGGTTGCGATGATCATTGACGAAAGCGGCTTGATTGCGCAGACGCTTGATCCGGAAAAAAGCCAATTTGCTGATAAAATCAGCATAGCGGCTGTTCCAAGCGGACCCGCTGGCCGCTCGCCGGCCATTGCGGTGCACGGTCTGGGTATTCCAGCGGATGCCCCAAATGCAGAAGCCTCATTCAAATTCATTGAATGGGCGACCAGTGAAGAGACACTGACAAAAATTGCGATTTCTGCAGGCTTTGCCGACTTCACACGCGCCTCTGTGGCTGACAATCCGGACGTTACGGAGCGGTTCAAATCCATCCATCCAGACTTTCTGAGCCTGCGTGTTCAGATGCTCAATGATGCAATTGGTCACTACCGTCCATTGATCCCGCAATGGCCGCAAATTGGTCAGGCTGTCGGCGAGAATATCAATGCTGCTGTGAACGGCATCATGAGCAATCAGGAAGCTCTGGAAGCCGCTGATGAAGAGATTGCAAACATCCTCGCGGAGTAAGCGACCTTCCGCAGCATATGTCTCCTCGGGGCGTCTCCATCCCCGGGGAGACCTTTTCAAACGTCTGATCCGGGCCTAAACAATCAGGGCCCTGACACAACATTCAGACACCGCTCCAGGCAGACACCGTTCCAGGACCCATTGAAGAAATCCGATATGCAAGACCCCGCTATGCAAGACTATGTCGGCGTTCAGCCGGTCTTCCAGAGAAACTATAATCGCATGCTGTTGCCAGCTGTTATTGCGGTGAGCATTTTCGCGGTGCTGCCTTTGGCGGGCATGGTGGCGCTTTCACTGACGGATTTTCATCTGATCAATGGTTGGGACAAGGAATTCGGTCTGAAGAATTTCATTCGCCTGTGGAACGACAGACGCTTCATGGGTTCGCTGAATGTCATGATGCTGCTCAGCGTTTTCGGCGTGATCTTTCAGGTCCTTCTGGGCCTGCTGATTGCCGTCGGTCTTGAAAAAATTGTCCCTAAATGGCGCTTCATGCGCGGTATTTTCGTCGTGCCCTTTGTGGTTCCTGCGGTGGCAGTGGCGCTGATCTGGCTGAGCCTTTTCACGCCGACGCTCAGCCCCATTAATGCGTTCTTTGATTTATTCGGCATTACGGTACCGGCGATTCTGACCACTCAATATGGCGCTGTTGCAGCCATTGTCATTGCTGATACCTGGGCCAGTTACCCTTTTGTGATGCTGCTGATCCTGGCCGCCCTTCAGGGTATTTCCGGGGATCTGGATGAAGCCGCTTCAATTGATGGCGCCACCAAGATGCAGATTTTCTTCCGCATCACCTTGCCGCTGCTGAAACCGGCGCTGCTGATGGTGGCTCTGTTCCGCTTTATTGAAACACTGAAGCATTTTCCGCTGATCTTCATCATGACCAATGGTGGCCCCGGTCGCACCACACAGGCGACGAATTATTACGCCTACATACAGACCTTCCAGTCATCAAACGTGTCCTATGGCGCAGCGATTGCGGTGTTTCTGTTCCTGTTTGCTGCCGTGATCAGCTTCTATGTCGCGCGCGCCAATATGAGGATCTCAGATGCCTAAGGCGAGCACCGGTCCAAAACAGATTATCGGCGTTACAATGATGCTGGCGTTTGTCGGCTTCACGATGCTGCCGATCATCTGGGCGCTGATCCTGTCATTTCGCCCAACCACACATCTGTTTGAGCCAATCTGGGAATCGCCGACTTTTCTGACGCTCGACAACTTCAACACGCTGGCGCGGTCTGATTTTCCAATAGCGCTGTTCAACAGTCTGGTGACCGCCGGATCATCCACTGTGCTGGCCATGATTATTGGTGTGCCTGCCGGTTTTGCACTGGCAAAGGGCCGGTCTCATCGCAAATTCATTGCCTCCTGGGCGCTTTTGCTGCTGCGCATGGCGCCGCCTGTCGGCTTTGTCATCCCGCTGTTTCTGATCTATCTCAACATTGGTCTGCTTGATACCTGGGCCGGTTTGATCGCTGCCTATATGGTGCTGACGCTGCCCCTTGTGGTGTGGTCGTCCTGGACATCGCTTGCGCAAATTCCCGATGAGCTGATCGAAGCCTCGCTGCTGGATGGCGCGACCCTGTTTCAAACCCTCATCAAAGTTGTTTTGCCTGCGGCCCGACCGGGCATTGTTGCTACTGCAGTGCTGGCCTTTCTGATCGCCTGGAATGACTTCTTCTTTGCTCTGATCATCACACGGTCCTCCACCGTGACGGCCCCGGTCTCGGTGATGAATTTTGTGTCCTATGCAAGCGTTGACTGGGGCAGTATAGCGCTTGCCAGCGTGGTGCTGACCTTGCCAACCGTCCCCGTTATCATTTTCGCCAACAAGTACATCGTTCAATCCATGGGCGGGGCTGTGAAAGGGTAGTTATGTCGCAGAAACCCAATATTGTTTTCATCCTGACCGACCAGCAGCGTCTGGATACGATTGCGGCTCATGGCTATGACCATATGATCACGCCCAATATTGACGCCCTCGTGCAACAAGGCGCCACTTTTGAAAACATGTATGTCACGTCGCCCTCCTGTGCTCCCTCCCGAGCCTCCTTGTTCAGCGGCACCTATCCACATACAAATGGCGTCTTCCGCAATGATGAGCCCTGGAATTATTGTTGGGTGAAAGACCTGGCGGAAGCGGGCTATCGATGTGTGAATGTGGGTAAGATGCACACCATGCCGATTGAAGGCGCTTTCGGGTTTCATGAACGCCATGTCGTGGAAAACAAGGACCGTGATCACCCGAACCTGCCATTTTACCTGGATAATTGGGACAAGGCGCTGCATGCGCGGGGTGCCGCCAAACCCTCGCGCGTGAGTTACGCAAAGCGCCCCGATTATGACACCAGCCTTGGTGCCTTCGTCTGGGAACAGGCGGAAGATCTGCACCCGGATGTGTTTGTTGGCGAGACTGCCTGCTGGTGGCTGGAACGCTATCCGGGCGACGAGCCGTTTTTCCTGCAGGTCGGACTGCCCGGTCCGCATCCGCCCTATGACCCCACACAGGAATATCTGGACCCTTATCTGGACCGCGATCTGCCGGAAGCCATTCTGGATTATGATCTCGACAGCCAGCCTGCACCTTTGCGCGCCCTGCGCCAGAACCATCTGACCAAGGGCCATGATGCGGTGGTGCATTTGAAAGACCCAACGCCGGAGCAACTGCATCGCCAGCGAGCGCATTACTATGCCAATGTCACCATGATCGACACACAGGTCGGCAACATCATCAAAGCACTGGATGCGCGCGGTGTGCTGGACAATACGGTGATCATCTTTACCTCGGACCACGGCGATTGCCTGAATGATCATGGTCATTCGCAAAAATGGAACATGTTTGAACAAAGTGTCCATGTGCCAGCTGTGATCTGCTGGCCGGGTCAAATCAGCCCGGGCAAAACCATCCCGGAGCTCGTGTCGTTGATGGATTTCGGGCCCACCATTTTACAGATGGCCGGTGCACCGGTACCGGAATGGATGGAAGCACGGTCCCTATCGGATTTGCTGTTCGAAACAGCGGCTGATCCGCGTGACAGGGTCTTTGCTGAACATTCTGACGATGCCATTCTCACAGAAACGCGGTTCATGACCATGATCCGCGAGGATCGCTGGAAACTGGTGCATTTTGTCGATTGTGAAGAGGGGCAACTTTTCGATCTGGAGGCTGATCCGAAAGAACGGATCAATTTATGGAATGATCCGGCCCACGCGGACATACGCCAAAGACTGATCGGTGAAATTCTTACCTGGCGCATTGAAAGCGCACGCAAAACACAGGGTTTTGTGCAAATGCTGGCCGGCGCTTAAGCTCTGGACCTGTAAACGGCCAAAGGCTGTTTTGCGGACTTAACGACGTTGAATCAATTCACCGAAACTCTTGAACGACCGCAATTTGACCAATGATTGCATCATTGAACTTGCTCATCTCATCTGCTGGTATCCAGTATTCCAAATGCGCCCGACCGCCAGCCTCCTGAACATCGTATGCGTCCAGATATGATTTGAGCACTTCAAAGCGGGTGACAAAGCCGGAACCGCTTGCTTTCACGTTCCAATCTCTGGCTATCTTGATCGCATATTCCTCGGTCAAGACTGGGTAGAAAATCGGTTGTTCAGGCAAGCGCGGTGGAAATTCCCGCATGCCGGACTGCTCAATCAAGACTAGCTCTTCTGGTCCAATCGGTCGCCAGAGAGTTACGGTTTCAAGCTCATTATTCATTTCAAATGTTAAGCACGGCAGTCTTTTGGCTTCAAGGCGTGGGATGCACTAAGGGCTCGAAGCTGCCATCTGGCACTTTTGTCGGATTACCGCTCAACCAAGCTGAGCGGTAATCCGAGAACAAGTGTCAGAAGCCCCGACTGTTCAAAGTGGTTGGCGCCGGGCTTACAACACGGGCGCCGCCGGACTGAACTTCGTAAACCGCCATGGCGCGTGTGTTGGTGCCGTCTGCATTAAAGCGGAACACACCATCAACACCGGCAAATCCATCAGTGTTGGTCAGGACACTGCGGGTGAATTTGTCATTGCCAAAGCGCGCTGTCAGGCCAGCGGCCAGAATGGTTGCGTCAAAGGCCAGCGAGGCGTTGCGGGGTGGTGCCGAGCCGTAGGCCTGCCGGTAGCGGCCGGCAAACTGATTGAAGCGATTGTTGGGCACTGATGCATAGATCGCGCCGCGCAGAGCTGGTTCAGCGGCGATTTCCGGTTCATCCCACTGACCAGATCCGACATAGAGCACACGTGGTGACGTCAGGCCTGCGCCAGCCAGAAGCTGCGCCATAAACGTAACGGACGCCGCACTGTCCGGCATGAACACGCCATCGATTGAGGACGACAATTTGGCAACTTCCGCCACCTTTTGCTGCATAGACGTGCGATCCAGCGCATAGCGTTCGATGGTTGCAACGCGAATTCCGAAGTTGGATGCAGCTTCCCGGAACAGCCCTTCATAGATCAGGCCGGTCTGGTTGTTCGGTACAAGAACGGCAAAGGATTTTTTGCCCTTTTGAGCGGCATAGGCAGCAGCCCGATAGACCTGATCCCGTGGCAGGAAGCCCATCAGATAAGCGCCCCTGGTGGCGACTTCCGTGCGCGTTGAAAAGGAGATAACCGGCACGGAGCGCGGCACGGCCAATGAGGCGACGGGGCCGACTGCGCTGCCGAATACAGGACCCAATATCAGCTCTGCCCCTTGCGACAAGGCGGCAGTGGCAGCAGCACGCGCGCCTTCAGGCGTTCCCTGTGTGTCTTTTACCAAAAGCTGGATATTTGCGTTGGGAAATTCTCGCAGCGCCAGAGCGGCCGCGTTTTTGAAAGATGTTCCAACAGTGCCTGCATTGCCCGTGGCCGTTAGCGGCACCAGCAGTGCAACACGCACCTGACCATTGCCGATCACCTCACCCGTGGCATTCTGTGTGGTGTTGCCGAAGGGAGAACCCTGATTTCGAAAGCCGGAACCGCCACCAAAGCCGGATGGCACACAAGCGCTGAGGACTGCACCAGCGACTAACACCGCAGCAGCACGAACCCATTTACGACGAGACAAATCTATAAAGGCCATAGCAACACCATATAATTTTGCGGTCTGTTGTTGACCGGACGCTTGGACGAAGCATCAAAAGCGGAACCTAGAGAGACACCGCTCTTGCCTTTTAGGGCAAAAGCGCGAGAAATGTGAACACAACAAGGCGATTTTTCGCATTATTCGTCCCTTTTCCGCTCTCCATGGTCGGAGATTTTAGTAAATATGTCGATATCAACTCATATTTCTTAACAGGAATTGGCAGATTCAGGTACAGCACCGGGACAAGACCAAGCGCTTCCCAAGGAGACCACATGCCACAACCCGCCGACAAATCGCCGGAAAAAGGTGGGTTTTCCATCAACGGTTATGGCCTGCATGCCCCGCGTTTGGAAGACGGGTTGTATCTTGTTTCCACACCAATCGGGCATTTAAAAGACATTACGGTACGCGCTCTGGAGACATTGGCCGCTGCACATCTGATTGCCTGCGAGGATACACGTGTCAGCCGCGTGCTTCTGTCGCATTACGGCATCACAACACACGTCATGGCCTATCATGAGCACAATGCCGACACGGCCAGTGCCAAAATCATCGAAGCCCTGAAGCACGGACCGGTTGCGCTTATCAGCGACGCGGGAACGCCGCTGGTGTCTGATCCGGGCAGCCGGTTGGTGACACAGGTTCTGGAAGCGGGTCACAAAGTTATTCCCGTGCCTGGCGCCTCTGCCGTTCTGGCGGCGCTTGTGGCGGCGGATCTTGGTGATAATCAGTTTCATTTCGTGGGATTTTTGCCGACTAAGGAAAAAGCGCGCAGCGCCGTTTTCCAAACACTTGGCGGCAGTGATGCAACGCTGGTG
>CAZOCA010000028.1:0-12914 GCA_964578105.1 uncultured Pararhizobium sp. | reverse complement strand
CCATCGTTCCATCGATTCTGCATTGGGTGTCCTCACTCTTTCTGCGGCCCGCCCGGCACCCGGGCGGACAATCTCGTGGGAAAATCAAGTGACTTTCAGGGGCGTTGCGTCCTGGAACACGGCATAGGCCTCCTCGCCGGTCATGTCGTGATGTACGACTTGTTCCAGTGCCTGAAGCATGCCAACCGGGTTTGAGGATTGAAACACATTGCGCCCCATATCCACGCCAGCAGCACCTTGGTTGATGGCGCGATAGGCCATCTCAAGTGCATCGCGTTCGGGTAATTTTTTTCCGCCAGCGATGACAATCGGAACCGGGCAACCCAGCACAATCTTCTCAAAACCATCATCGACGTAATAGGATTTGACCAACTGCGATCCAATCTCGGCAGCGATACGCGTTGCCAGACCGAAATACCGTGCATCGCGCACCATATCCGCACCGACACCCGTCACTGCCATTGTGGGAATGCCATAACGTGTTCCCACATCAATCAGCTTGACGACATTAGCGATGGATTTGTGCTCATATTCCGCACCGATATAGACCTGCGCTGCCATGGCAGATGCACCCAACCGGATCGCATCATCGATCTCGACGCTGATCAGTTCATTTGACAGCTCTGTCAGGATGCTGTTGCCAGCAGAACAGCGCAGCACAACGGGTTTTTTTGTCTCTGGCCGGATCACCGTCCGTAAAGCACCGCGCGTACACATCAGCACATCTGTATAGGGCGCAAGCGGCGCAATGCTGAGATCCAGACGTTCCAGACCCGTCGTCGGGCCCTGAAAATATCCATGATCAAAAGCCAGCATCACCGTTCTCCCGCTTTCCGGGCGGAAAATATTGGAAAGACGGGCTTTCATTCCCCAATCATAATGTTCGCTTCCCTTCAGGAAGAAGCGGCTGACGTCCACCGGGCTGTCTTCGCCCCAGTCCTTGCCGTCCTTGATATCGTCAAGATCTGCCATGTGTTGTCTCCTTATTCGATTGGATGGTGTCAGAGCGATGCAGCGTAGGATTTCATTGCGCCGAGGATAATCGACACCGAAATTGCACCTGGATCAGGATGCCCGATGGAGCGTTCACCCAACGAACGCGCCTTGCCTGTTGTTGCAATCATCGCCTTGCTGGCCTCGACGCCGTCAAGCGCTCCGCGTTCGGCTGCAGTGAAAACCGCCAACAAATCATCCGTGGCTTCCGCTTCGACAGCGCGCGCGGCAGGCATGACAGCGTCCACCATGGTTTTGGCGCCCTCTTCCACGCCACCACGCTTCGACACGGCTTGCGCTGATTGGGTCAGGAAATCCGCAAAACGCGCAGCATCAAGTGTTTTTGCCTCTGCAAACGCTCCAGCGCCACCGCGAAAAAACGTACCAAACACTGCGCCAGCTGCGCCGCCGGTCTTCGACATGATTGCCATACCGGTTTTCTTGAATGCGTCCTGCACCGAGAGACCGGGAACCAGCCCCTCAAGCGCTGCTTCACAGCCCCTGCGCATACCAATTCCGTGATCCCCGTCCCCGGTCGCCAAATCGGCATCAGTCAGCACATCAACCTTGTCAATCAACGCCTTTGACACTTCCCTGAGCATCTCAACGACCTGGCTTTCAGTCAGTTCCTTCATCGTCTGTGTCCTTACATGTTCGACAGGCCAACCGAGCGCGCAGGCAGGTCCAGATAATGTTTCAACTCGTCATCGAGCTTCATAACCGTTATGGAAAAGCCGGCCATTTCCTGCACGGTCAGATATGTTCCAACATCAGTGCGGTGCACGATGGTTCCCCGATCCGCGAGAATTTGGCGCACACGGCGGTTCACGATCAGCATTTCCATCATGGTCGTTGCGCCAAGATTATTGATCATCAGTGCAATCTCATCACCTTCACCCAAAGATATATCCGCCAGGATCCGCTTCATGAGTTGATCAGCAACCTCATCAGCAGAGGTCATCTTTTGCTTTGCGACGCCTGCCTCACCATGGGCACCCATGCCAATCTCGATCTCATCGTCAGCCAATTCGAATGTCAGCTTACCGGTCTCGGGTATGGACCCCGCCGCAACAGCAACCCCCATCGACCGCAAATTACCGACAGCCTTGCGCGTAATACGCTCAACCTCATCCAGGGTGTCACATTCACCGGCAGCACCGCCCGCGACCTTGATTGCATAGATGTCACCGGCAATTCCCCGCCTGTCATCAGCACGCTCTGGTGGAGCGGCGGCCACGTCATCATTGACGCGCACAGTGCGCACGTCGATGCCCTCTTCCTCCAGCAGCTCTGCGGCAATGTCGAAATTCATATTGTCGCCAGCGTAATTACCGTAAAGAAACAGCACGCCCTTACCGCGATGCGCAGCCATGGCAGCATCCACGATTGTGTCGGGTGAAGGGGCTGCAAAGACCTGCCCGCAGGCCGCTGCGTCACCCATATTCTTGCCAACAAAGCCGTGGAAAATGGGCTCGTGTCCACTGCCCCCGCCAATAAGCAATGTCACTTTGCTATCGGGAAGGTCTGTGCGGATTAAAATGTCCTTGCCGTCCAGCCGTTCCAGGCGCCCGTCATTTGCCAATGCCAAACCATCCAGCATCTCGGTGACAACATTTCGCGGATCGTTCAGGATTTTCTTGGGTACTTTCGCCATCTAAATGTCCTCCTCAGTGACGGGTTTTTCCGGAATATGATCCAGGATCATAAACAGGATCACGCCAATCAACAGTACCGGAAACCCAAATGAAAACAGAAACAGGGAAACCGGCTGGCATAGCATCACGAACCCGGCCACAATCATGAGCGTGGCAACCCGGTAGGCGTTACTGAGCATCTTGTTAAACCCCATCACCGACCTCCTTCGCTCTGATGTGATACCCGCGCACCGCTGGACTTTTCAAAAAGGAACCCGGCTCCTTCCGCAACGCGAAAACCGCAGGCTTCGCCTTGCTTGAGAAGCTGTCCCTCGTCCAGCACCTTGCGGAAAAGGCCCGCGCCATAGTCAATCTGAACAGCGCATTCAAAGCCACGATTATCCACGGCATAAACCGACGCGGAATTGGCACCAGACCCCGCTTCTGTAATGCCGATATCCTCAGGCCATACGCCCAGTTCAAACTCGCCCCTGGCCTCTGATGCAAGCCCGAATTGACCCGCTGGCAATGTCTGCTCGCAGCCTTTGATCTTGATTTCATCACCGTCCAGTGCAGCATCGAAGAACGCCATGGCCGGACTGCCAATCAGCCTTCCTACAAATGCGTTTGCCGGACGTTCGAAAATCTCTTCGATCGTGCCGGACTGCAAGATGCGGCCGTGATTGATGACCCCAATGCGGTCCGCGATTGATATGGCCCCGTGATAGTCATGGGTCGCGTAAAGCATGGTTGAATTTTGTTCACGATGGATCTGACGCAACTCGGACCGCAGGCCCTCGCGCAGTTTCAGATCAAGTGCGGAGAGCGGCTCGTCCAACAGGAACATCAATGGCTGACGCACGAGCGCACGCGCAATCGCGACCCGCTGCTTTTCGCCACCCGACAATGTATTCACATCCCGTTCAAGATGCTGCGCAATGCGCAATAATTCTGCGGTGTGCTGGACCCGTTTGCGGATCTCGGCCTCATCCTCACGATAGGCGGGAGACCGCAGTGCGAAGGCAATATTGTCAAAAACATTCAACACCGGCAGCAGGTTGAAGCCCTCGAACACAATCGACAAATCACGGCCGGCGGGATCGATGTCTGTTACATCACGTCCTTCCAGAACAACCTGCCCCGCTTCCAGATCCAGCAGGCCTGCAGTGGCCTGAACCGTGCTGCTTTTACCTGCGCCAGTCGGTCCCAGCAGCGCGAATATCTCATTCGGTCGCACGTCCAGATCGACGCCGCGCAAAGCAGGTTTCCCGCGGTAGGATTTCTTAAGGCCCTTAAGTTCGAGCAATGCATCACTCATGCTGCAACCTCATCTGTCGCAATACGGTGGCCAGTCTGTGCGTCAAAGAATTTCAGCCCTTCAGGGCGCAGTCCAATACTGGTTGCCGCACCCTGCGCTTTGGCCCGCACATCCACGCCCTGCGCCAGGCCATCGCCAATTTTGAAGGTGAAGTAACGCTCCCGCCCAACGGAAAATATGTCCTGTACCGGCAGCTTGATTTCAATCGGTGCTGCGCCATCAACCAATTGCACGTCTCGTGGGCGTACGCCCATGCGAATGGGCCGCTTTGCATTTCGCACATGTTCAGGAACGGCCTTTGCCGGCAAAATGGCTTGACTGTCACCCAGACGGAACCCCGGATCCACAGGTATCAAGTCAACAAAATTCATACTGGGAGAACCGATGAACCGGCCGGAGAATTCGGAATTGGGTTCAAAGAACATGCTCTGCGGATCTGCAACTTGCACAATCTTACTATCATTCATCAGCACGATCCGGTCGGCCAGCGACATCGCTTCGCGCTGATCATGAGTGACATAGATTGTCGTCACGCCCAATTCGCGTTGGAGGTGTCCCAGTTCCCAACGCATTTCCTCACGGAACTGTTCGTCAATGGCCGATAGCGGCTCATCAAGCAGCAGCACTGCAGGGTCGCGTACTACAGCACGCGCGAGAGCAACCTTTTGTGTTGTGCCAGGTGGCAGTGCTCCGGGGTAGCGTTTCAGCTCATCGCCCAGTTTGAAAATTTCTACAACCCAATCCAGCTTACGGGCGATATCGGCCTTGGCAACACCGCGTGCCTTCAATGGAAAGATGATATTTTCCCTGATGTTCAGGTTCGGGTAAAGCGAGACGAACTGAAACACCATCGCAATGTTACGCTCGCTCGGACTTTGATCATTGACCCTTTGCCCATCGAAAAGAATATCGCCTTGAGTGGCCTCTTGCAGCCCGGCAACCGCGCGCAGTGTCGTCGTCTTGCCGCACCCGGAGGGACCAAGATAGACAGCAAACTCGCCATCTTCGACTGTCAGGTTCACATCATCGACCGCTTTGAACGCACCGAATTCAATGGACAGGTTTTTCAGCTCGACCTTTGCCATGTTCAGTACTTCTCCCCCATTTTATTCAGATGGCGGACAAGGATCATCGACAGACCGATAATGATAAACAGAAGGATCACCGCCAGCGCCGAAGCTTCACCTGTGTAGAAATAGTTGAATGCTGTTTTCGCGACGGCGAAAGAGACAGTCTCGGTACTCGACCCCGGACCACCGCCCGTGAGAGCAAAGAAAAGGTCATATTGCTTGAAACTGTCGATAAGCCGCAGGATCAGCGCGATAAACAGCACAGGCGCGGACATGGGAAGGGTCAGCCGGAAGAACTTGTAAGCCGGGCTTGCCCCATCAACTTCAGCCGCTTCATAGATGGTTTCAGGAATGCCACGAAAGGCGGCGGTGGCAAGGAGAATGATGAATGGCGTCCACATCCAGGTATCTGCGGCAGCAGCCGCAAAAAGAGCTGGCGTGGTCTGGCTGAGCCAAAGGACTTTCTCCAGTCCCAGGCTGGAAATCAGATAATTCACGACTCCCCATTCAGAATTCAGCATGTAACGCCACAGGAACCCCACGACCACCGGAGACAGCATCATAGGCATCATCAGCAAGGTGAAAATCACATCCCGGCCTTTGAACTTTTTCTGAAGCTGATAGCCCACGAAAATGCCGATAACCATCTGCAGACTGACGCAGACAAATACGAATTTGCCCGTGAAAATGAACCGTTGCCACAGGGCCTTGTCACTCAGCAGATAAGTGTAATTGTCCAACCCGACCCATTTGTATCCCTCATGCGGGTTCAAGGCGGAGAAGTTATGAAAACTATAGCTGATCAACGAGATGATCGGATAAGCCACCATGAATATGAGGATCAACAGCGTCGGCGACAAAAATCCGAAGATCATCATGCGGCCGCTGGATTTCTTCCTGCCAGTGGCGGCTGAGCTGCGTCTGGTTGGTGCCGAGTTCTGGGATTGATCGGTTACGGTCATGGCTCAGCTCCGTCCCAGCACACCGAAAGTCATACCCATAAGGAGATGCTTTCGGATGAGATAAAAGAAGATCAGAACCGGGATAATCAAAACGACACCCGCTGACATGATTTGGGTCCATTCGATGCCCGTCGCGCCAGATGCAGCGGAAATCTTCACCGGCAGCGTCTTGGCTTTCGTGGTCGTCAGGATCGACGCAAATGCGAATTCATTCCATGCGAAGATGAAGCAAAAGCCCGCTGTGGCGGCGATACCGCCCCGCACCATGGGCAGAACCAGATGAATGAAAGCATACATCCGACTGTATCCGCTGACCTGGGCAATCTGCTCGACTTCCTTGGGCACACCATCGAAGAAGCCCTTCATAATCCAGGTGGCCAGCCCCACATTTGCAAAGATTGCCACCAGGACCAGTCCAGTGCGCGTGTCCGCAAGGCCAAGGCGCGCAAACATCAAATGATAGAAAACAAGCACGGCCACCGGCGGCAACATGCGGGTTGATAAGACGAAAAACAGAAAATCGCCTTTGCCCCTGAAGTCGTAGCGGGAACAAACATAGCCTGCGAGCGTGCCCAGAAAGACGGCCAGTACCGTGCCACTGGTGGACACAATGACCGAATTGATCAAAGCATCGACAACACCATACGCCGAAGCAGTTCCGGCCGCAGCGCCAACACCAAAGACACTCTCATAACCTGATGTGTTGATGTCGAAAACCCAGACGGGTGGCATCGCAAAAAGGTCTGCCCGGCCCTTAAAGGAAGAAATCAGAAGCCATAGGATCGGCCCGAGATTGTAGAATGTATAGGCTGCAAGCAGCACCAGAATAATCCATCTGGTCATGTTTGCTGATCTCGGTTGAGTAACTGCCGCCATGTTTTCCGACCCTTTGTCAAAATTCATCAATCGGCCGCGCCAGGGCGGCTCGTAACAAAGTTTGCGGGCCGGAAACCGGGGAGGACCGGTCCGGCCCGCAAGGAAGATACCGCGAAGGGGTTAGTTCACCGCAATGATTTCTTTGGTACCGACAGGCGTAATTTCCTGATCCGGCACTTCAGGCGTGCTGTCACTGCGCGTGATCTCATAGCCTGCACGCTCCAATGTACGCTCATGGCGCTTGGCAGCATCTGTCAGCGCTTCTTCGACCGACTTGGTGCCTGTGATTGCATTGGAGATTTCTTCCTGCAACTGGTCGAGCAGAACAGGATATTGCGGCAGATGCCAATAGTCATTGAGGTACTGCAACGCGGTAGAGAATTGTGCGTTGTAGCTGTTAAGCCCCTGCCAGTCGTCGCTTTCCAGAACGGCCTTCAAACCAGTCTGACACACGGCTGCGTAGCGTTTCTGCTGCTCTGGTTGGAAATACCATTCCATGAAGGCTGTCAGCTCAGGCAATTTTTTGGAATATTTGTTAATTCCCATGCCTTGCCCACCAACAGAGAACTGGCGACGGAACATGCCATCGCGCCCAACGGCCCCTGGCAGGATTCCAAACGCAGTGCCCTCGGCAAACTTGTTTACACTGGGATCAGCGTTAGAGCCATTGAAGTAGAACCATTGCATAGCCATGGCGAGTTGCCCCTGCTGAAACGCAGCATTGACTTCGTCAAAACCCCAACTGCCCGAACCTGGGGGCGCAAAGTTGAACATGTCGACATAGGCCTGAACGCCATCAATGGAAGCTGGTGAATTCAGATAGCCCTGCACTTCGTAAGTTTCGGGGTTGTAAAGCTCGCCGCCAAAAGACCACAGGAAAGAGTTGGATGCGGTTGTTGCAAAATCATATTCGCGACCACCCATCTGGCCCCAGCCATACAGCCCCTCATCAGGACGTGTGAAGAATTCAGCAATTTCGCTGGCTTCCTGATAGGTTTGCGGCACGGCCAGTTCACGGCCGTATTTCTCCTGAAACGCTGCCATCTCCGCAGGATCTTCAAACAGATCCCGACGATACATCATGCCGTAAGCATCCTGATTCATCGGCAAACCATAGAAATTGCCGGAATTGTCAGGATACTCGCCATATTGAGAAATCGAGGCTGCCGGAAACAGTTCCGCAGACAAAGCTTCAGAGCTTGCAAAGATATCGTTCAGTTTGACCGCATGGCCACCGCCTGCGAATTCTGCCGTTGATTGGCTGTCCCACATGGCAAAGTCAAAACCGTCGCCCTGAATTGCGAATTCGGATGCAATCTTGTTGTGCCACTCAGGACCGTAAGGCACGAGTGCAGGCACCAGCTTCACAGATTTGTCTGGATAATCCTTGGCAATCTCAACCAGCGCATCAGCGCAGGTACCCGCATGCCAAACAAAGGTAAGCTCCGTTTCGGCCTGCGCAGACGTGCCCAAGAGGACCGCTGCAATCACCGATACCGATGTAGTTGAGAGTAAACGTATTGAATTTTTCATTTCTTCCTCCTCGTTGGTACGGAGCTGACGTCCTCTCGCCGTTCCGTATTTCAACTCTAAACATTTTTTATGTTATATCTACCATTTTTTTGATATTTTCGCTGATGTTTTTATTTTAATTTTATTATCAGATACTTAAGGGGTCCTATATCGCCATACATTACAGCAATTTGTGGAGAAATCCGCAAAACGTCCTGAATTGATTCAAATTTTGTTGGAAGTGCTTGTGTTTTTGAGGTTTTTAAGGTCATTTCGTGTCGAAAATATCATAATTAACTTAGAATGTGTTATATGAACAAGCGTGTATCAAAGAGTGACGCGCGCCGAGCGCGGATCCTGGATCTGCTCCTTGGCGGGCAGGAAGTACCAATCAAAGACATCGCCCTAAAGCTGGATGTCAGCCTGATGACAATTCACCGGGATCTGGTGGAACTGGAGCAGAACGGCGCGATCACGCGTGTGCGCGGGGCAGTTTCAGCCGAGAAATCCGTGCTGTTCGAAAGCAGTTACCTCTTCAGAAGCCAAAAGCAGATCGAAGAAAAAAAGCGCCTTGCCAAGGCGGCAATCAAGTTCATCGAACCGGGGAGCGCGTTGGCCTTTGATGACAGTACAACTGTCTATCAGATTGCCGATTACATTCAGGAGATCACGCCTGTTACGGTTTTGACCAACGGTCTTCCAATGGTCAATCGTCTGTCCACAGAACCAGGCGTTGAGGTGATTGCCCTTGGGGGCAAATACCACCGCGGCTTCAGTGGTTTTTTCGGTCTCCAGTGTGAACAGGTCGCTTCGCGCTACATCGTGGATGTGGCGGTCATGTCTTCAACCACCATTCAAGGCACCTCCCTTTTCACGCAGGAAGAACATGTGGTGCGCATGAAACGCATCATGCTCAAAATTGCCAAAAAGAGCGTGCTGCTCGTGGATTCCAGCAAATTCACCTATTCAGCACTGAACCATATTGCTGACTTATCCGACTTCGACCATGTGATCGTCTCAAAGGATACGGAGGCCGACACACTCAAGTCTTTACGTTCAGCAGGGATCGCATTTGAACTGGCCTGACTATAAACGAGAAGCGAGACTTTGCGTCAGTTCCTCAAGCATGTACTCGCTTTACTGGAACTGGGAACAATCCACGCTGAAAGCGCCATAGACCACGATGTGCGAATAGGTATGGTAGTCCACATAGCATTATCTGCGAAAATAGCATTGAGCTGACACGCCGCCGTGCCGAACGTAAAGCGCACCCCAATTATGGGATGCGCCTTTTATGAATTATTGATCCAGTGCCAAAACCGCATCACCGTCTATCAACGATACACGCTCAAGGTTCTCACCATCAGCCCAGCGGAAGATGCCGAAAATTCCGGCCACAACGCCTGTGTCGGTGTATTCCATTGATCCGGTCACACCGTCATAATTGATGTCTTTGCCGGCGCGAATGGCGGCGATTCCATCAGCGTAAGTGTACACAACTTCGCCATCACCGCCGGTCACGTTATGCATCGCCTGGCTCCAGCCGTCGGCATTGGTGCCCCCGGACTTTTCGATTGCCAAAGCTGTTGCGACCAGAAGGTCATAGTACTGGATGGCATAGGAGTTTGAAACGTCACCGATCTTGCCGGCATGTTCCGATCCTTCAGCCTGTGGTTTGTAAAAGTCCCAAGCCGGACCTTCTGCGTTTGAAAAGGCAGCCAGAGTGACAGATTCGTGTTTAGCGACCGCGTCCGTGGTGGCCGTTTGAATAAAACCGGGTTCCTGCCACTCAGAAGTGCCAACGATGAACCAAGAATTGCCGGCTTCAGCTGCATTCTTTACGAACACACCTCCGTCTGATGGAGCTGAAAAGACGATCACAGCATCCTTGTCCAAGCTGCCGATGCGGCTGACAACTGACCGGTAGTTTGGCTGGTTTGGTTGGATATCGATGGAATCAACGACTTCGATACCAAGCTTCGCAGCCGCAGAAACGGCCGCATTCTTTTGAAGCTGCGAACCAGCTGCTTCAGTCGCGACGAGCACAACACTTGATTTGCCAGCAGCTTGCGCGTGCAACAGGGCTGCAGAGCCTTGCGCGCTATCCATGGGTGAGCCGCGGAACAAGGGTTCTTTAGCAGTGCCACCAAACTCGGATTCAATCGCGCCACCATGGACTGAAGGCAACAAGGGACCACCCTCACTTGCGGTCTGATCGAGAACATAGTCGCGATAGGACATGTAGTTATGGGCCGAGTTCAGCAGAATTTCCACACCATCACTGTCAACCAGTTTGCGGGCTGCACGTGCCTCACCAATCGTACCGATATCTTGGTGGATGGGTGTCAGCTTCCGACCCAGCGGTGGGTCTGCGTTGATCACTTCCAGCGACATGTCTGTCACTGCATCAAAGAATTCACCAAACCCGCCATATTCACCTGTATGATATGTCAGGTGTCCGACTTTGATGTCTTGCGCCCATGTAGTGCCGGCTGACAAAACCAGCGCCGTAGACACTCCCAATAGGGTCTTGAGTGAAGCTTTTTTCATTTTTTTCTCCCTAAGATTTTGAGTTGCTTGTTGTCGTCGCGGACGCTTGCCGCGATATTAAATGTGGTAAGCCTCCATAAGTTCGTTTCGATCGAGGTTTTTGGCATCCTTCAGCAGGTGCATTTCACCCAGACTGAGAACGAGTACGCGGTCGGCAATTTCAAGGGTCTTCAATGCGTTTTGTTCAGCAAGAACAATGGCGACCCCTCGGTTGGTGCGGGTGTTGGCAATTTTTTCAAACAGGATGTCTACGAACAGTGGGGAAAGCCCAGCTGACGGCTCATCAAGAAAAATAATCTTCGGGTCTTGCATCAATGCTCGGCCAACGGCCAACATTTGCCCCTCACCCCCGCTAAGGCTGCCCGCCAATTGACCAGTGCGCTCTGCCAGTCGAGGAAACAGCTCGAAGACCTCTTCAAGCCTCTCTTTCTTGCTACGCTCTCCAACCAGCGCACCAAGTGACAGGTTTTCTGCCACGCTCAGATCGGGAAAGACGTTATGCTCCTGTGGTACATATGCGACCCCACGTGCTGTCAGATCAAACGCCGCAGTTTGGGTGACATCTTCGCCCATCCAAGCGATCGAACCCGACGAGACTGGCAGAAGTTTTGACAGAGTTTTCAGCAGCGTTGTCTTGCCTGAACCGTTGGCCCCAAGAACAGCAAAAATCTCATTCTCGACGATGAAAGATATATCGTGCAGTACTTCGACATCACCGTATCCACTGTGTAGGTTTTTGACCTCAAGCACGCTCAGACCCCCATGTACTTTTCAGCGACTACACGGTTATTCTTCACGTCGTCAGGCGTTCCATGGAACAGTATTTCACCTTCCGAGAGGAAGTGAACGTAAGAGCAATACTTCCAGATCAAATCCAGATCGTGCTCGACGATCACAACCGTCATATCTCCCGCTTCCACTTTGGCGCCGACCAGATCCATCACCTCTTTGGTGATGTCGTCAGGCAGACCAGCCGTAGGTTCGTCCATTAGCAACATGCGCGGCTTCAAGATCAGACAGCGCAAGATATCCAACAGTTTCTTTTCACCACCCGACTTCGCAAACCCGTCTGGGTCGGCAAATGAGAATTGGGACAAATATCCGTCAATTTCCGCCTCGATTGCCTCATCTACCTGGTCGTCATCAAGTACGCCACGATAGGTCTCATCTATGGTTGACGTAGCAGCCAACCGCAGATTGTCGCGAATTGTCAGACTGGAAAATCCCTGAATGCGTTGGTTTGTTTTCACAAGGCCAAGATTGGCAACTTGATGCGAACGGATCAGATTCAGCCGATGCGTCACTTCACCGTCTTCAAGCTTGATCGTGCCTGTCGACGGCTTGATCCGGCGCGTCAGCAATCCCATAAGCGTGCTTTTTCCAGCGCCATTCGGCCCGATCAATCCCTCAATACCATGGGTGCCAAGTGAGGCCTCTTTCACATTCAAAACGGGATGTGCGTGATAGGCCTTGGTCAGGTTTCGCATGTGGAGTTTCACGCATCATCCTCCGTCTTGCGGCCATTTAACGCCCGATCAATGCCCTTGCTTATGGAATTTTTGGCATCGCCCAGTTCAGACCCAATAATTGCGATGCCGCGTCCCAGTACCGCTAATACCTCATCAGCCTTCGAAGATTGACCCAGAAATCCTCTGGGGCGATATACCAAAACGCCAACCAAAAGTGCCCCGTAGAGGAAGAGTTTTATATTTGGCACCAACACTGCAAACTGCGGCGAAACGGGCGCGTAGGTTTCGATCAGAATGTCGAACAACCCGAAGGTCACAAAGACACCCAGCATCGCACCAAGCGCGTGTTCCTTTCCCCCCAAAACCAGCGAAATCCAAACAGCAAAGGTAATTGAGGGCACAATCATATTAGGGGTAAGAAATTGATTGAGCGGAGCAGATAATCCACCCAAAACACCCATAATTGTGCAGGTTAGTGTGAAGGCAAGGATTTTGACACGGAAGGTGTTCTTCCCAAGACTTGCTGCCAA
>CAZOCA010000027.1:0-12927 GCA_964578105.1 uncultured Pararhizobium sp. | reverse complement strand
GTTCGTGGCTGATGCATCCACACCCACAATCTCAGCACCCAGGCGCGCCATGGGTTCGCAGAGAAGACCACCGCCGCAGCCAATATCGAGAATGCGCAAGCCGGCAAGGGCATCTGTCGCCTTGATGTCACGGTCAAAACGGGCGGACACTTTTTCTTTGATGTAAGTCAGGCGGACCGGGTTGAATTTATGCAGCGGTTTGAACTTACCGGTTGGGTTCCACCATTCTGCTGCCAGCTTTGAAAAACGCTCCACTTCAGCGTCATCGATGGTGGTTCTTCCGGTGTTGGGTGCTTCAGCCATTTTCGTCTTCATGTTTTGTGGATCACGGTCTGCTACAGACAAACGTGGTTGGCATCGATCACATGTCAAGCAAAACAGGAAAAAATGGGCGCAAATGTGTGCACAGCGCGGTTGCTTCCTTGGCACTCAACGTCTATGAATGCCGCGCAAAAAGGCTGGATTACCGTTGGTTTTCTGCCGCGTGTCCGCTGCATCAAAGAGTTCTGAAAGCATGTCCCGATTAGTCATGAAATTCGGCGGTACATCCGTCGCCGATCTTGAGCGCATAAAGAATGTGGCCCGCCATGTTCAGCGCGAAATCAATGCTGGCCATCAGGTAGCTGTTGTTGTGTCCGCCATGTCCGGCAAGACCAATGAGCTTGTGGGTTGGTGTCGCGAGGCAAGCCCGTTTCATGATGCGCGCGAATATGACGCCGTGGTGGCCTCCGGAGAACAGGTTACAGCCGGTTTGCTGGCTATGACGCTGCAGAATATGGGTGTGGATGCGCGGTCCTGGCTGGGATGGCAGATACCGATTCTGACCGATGGCGCCCATGGGGTTGCCCGTATTACCGACATTGATGGGACGCGGCTGATCGAGCGTCTGGAAATCAACCAGGTCGCGGTCATTGCCGGTTTTCAGGGCATTGGCCCCGACAATCGGATTTCCACGCTAGGACGGGGTGGATCGGACACCAGTGCAGTTGCCATTGCAGCAGCAGTGAACGCAGACCGATGTGATATTTATACCGATGTGGATGGGGTTTACACGACTGACCCACGTATGGTGCCGCGTGCGCGGCGCATGGACCGTGTGGCCTTTGAAGAGATGCTGGAGATGGCTTCTCTGGGCGCGAAAGTGCTGCAGGTCCGTTCTGTTGAAATGGCCATGGTGCATAATGTGCCCATGTTTGTGCGGTCCAGCTTTGATGATCCGGACTCAATCGATTCCAGCCCGGGCGCAACACCCCCCGGCACCCTGATTTGTGATGAAGAGGCTCTTATGGAACAGCAATTGGTGACAGGCATTGCCTATAGCAAAGATGAAGCGAAAATCACTTTGCGCCGGGTTGCTGACAGGCCAGGTGTCGCAGCTGCGATCTTCCTGCCCTTGTCAGAGGGCAATGTGATTGTGGACATGATTGTCCAGAATATTTCTGAAGACGGAAAAACAACAGATATCACCTTCACTGTGCCGCAAGGGGATTACGCACGTGCGCGCAAGGTGATTGATGAACAGCGCGAAAGCGGCGAGATCAACTGCGAGCTTGTTTCAGGCTCGGAAGATGTGGTGAAGGTGTCCGTGATAGGCATTGGTATGCGGTCGCATGCTGGTGTTGCGGCCCAGGCTTTCAGCTCTCTGGCTGAAAAAGGCATTAACATTCAACTTATCACGACTTCTGAAATCAAGATTTCGATTTTGATCGATGCGGCCTATACTGAGTTGGCGGTACGGTCCTTGCATAGCCTTTATGGCCTCGACAAGCCGCAGGACTGATGGACTGGCAGATCGTCTGAGTGACACATAATTGCGCGAGCAATGTTGTACAGACACTTTTGGTCACGCAGGCCGGGTAAAGGATTGAGGCAAACATGAGTTATGAGCCAGAAGGATGACGCGGATGCCCGGAGCAACTGCAGGTCCGCGCCTGTTGCTCCGCAGCCTTCGGGCAACCATGGCGGAATCAATTGGCGCGCAGGAGCGACTGGATAAGGTCGCCAGCCTGATTGCGTCCAATATGGTGGCGGAGGTTTGCTCCATCTATGCTTTGCGGACTGATCGCGCGCTGGAACTCTACGCCACTGAAGGTCTGAACCCTGATGCGGTCCACAAGACAACCCTGCGTGTGGGCGAAGGGCTTGTGGGTCTGATTGCCGCTGATGCGCGGCCACTTAATCTGCCTGAAGCGCGCAGCCATCCACAATTTGCCTATCGTCCGGAAACGGGGGAGGACCTGTATCACTCCTTTCTGGGCGTGCCTATTTTACGGGCAGGGCGCACATTGGGTGTGCTTGTGGTGCAGAACGCCACCCAACGCGGTTATGCCGAAGATGAAGTTGAAGCGCTTCAGACCACAGCCATGGTTATTGCTGAAGTTCTGGCATCTGATGAACTAACCGGCCTTGCGGGTGCCGGGGGTGATCTGGACATTCGCCGTGCCGCTCATTTCGCCGGCACCACCCTGTGCGACGGGATTGGTCTTGGTACTGTGGTGCTGCACCAGCCCCGCGTGGTTGTGACGGAGCTGATCGCCGAGGATATTCCAACCGAATTGCGCCGCCTTGATGCGGCGATTGCCAGTTTGCGCCTGTCGGTAGATGACATGCTGGCACGAGGAGATATGGCGGCTGGTGGAGCGCATCGTGATGTGCTGGAAGCCTATCGCATGTTTGCCAATGATCAGGGTTGGGTCCGGCGCATCAAGGAGGCGGTGCAGTCTGGCCTCACAGCCGAAGCGGCTGTTGAACGGGTGCAGAACCAGACCCGTGCGCGTATGAAGCGGCAGGCCAGTGACCCTTATCTTCTGGACCGGCTGCATGATTTTGAGGATCTGGCAAACCGCCTTCTGCGCGTGCTGATGGGCAAGCCCCAGACCAACATGACGGCAGAATTGCCGGAAAATGCGGTCCTGATTGCACGCACCATGGGGGCTGCGGAGCTGCTGGACTATGACCGGTCAAATCTGCGCGGCCTGGTGCTGGAGGAAAGTGCGCCCACCAGTCATGTCAGCATTGTGGCGCGGGCGCTTGGCCTGCCCAGTGTCGGGCGCGCCATTGACGTGGTCGCTTTGGCTGAATCCGGCGACGACATTATCATTGATGGTGATGCTGGCGAGGTCCATCTGCGCCCGACGCCTGAAGTTGTTCATTCCTATGGCGAAAAGGTTCGCTTTCGCGCCAAGCGCATGGAGCGGTACCGGGCCAATCGGAATCTGCCAAGTGTCAGCAAGGACGGAGTGCATGTCGAGTTGCTGATGAATGCCGGTCTGCTGGTTGATATGGAGCATCTGGAAGAGGCAGGCGCTTCAGGAATCGGCCTGTTCCGCACGGAATTGCAGTTCATGGTGGCGTCGTCCTTTCCCAAAATGGCGGAACAGCAGGCGCTTTATGAGCAGGTTTATGAGCACGCAAACGGCAAGCCTGTAACCTTCAGGTCTATCGATGTGGGTGGAGACAAAGTGTTGCCCTATCTGCGAATGGATGTGGAAGAAAATCCGGCCATGGGCTGGCGGGCGATTCGCCTGGGTCTTGACCGCCCGGGCCTGATGCGCGCTCAGATCAGGGCGTTGCTGTTGGCTGCAAAAGACAATGAGTTGCGTTTGATGTTTCCCATGATCACCGAGGTTTCGGAGTTGAGGAAAGCCCGTCTTGCGGTGGAACGCGAGATTGATCACGTTCGGCGGCACTATGAGGTTGAGCCGCCAACGCTGCAAATGGGCGCGATGCTGGAAGTCCCCTCACTGCTGTTTCAACTTGATGAATTGTTTGAAGTGGCCGATTTCGTATCTGTTGGGTCAAATGATTTGCTACAGTTCATGATGGCCTGTGACCGCGGCAATACACGCGTTGCAGAACGTTTTGATCCGCTGGGCAGTCCTTATTTCCGGGCGCTGAGGCAGGTAACAGAAGCCGCTGACAAAGCCGGGAAGTCCTTGTCTCTTTGTGGAGATATGGCCGGGCATCCCTTGGCGGCCATGGCTCTGATCGGTATCGGTTTCCGGCAGATTTCCATGTCGCCAGCGCAGATTGGTCCTGTGAAGGAAATGCTTCGGGCGGTGCCCGTTCAGGAGCTTCAGGACAAGTTTGCCGAGTGGCTGAACGACAGTTCTGGAGCGCCGGGATTGCGCGGATTGCTGGAAGACTTTGCGAAAGCACATCAGGTGCCCTATTAGGGGCGGACCAGTATTGTCTTCAGTTCCATAACCAAGTGATCCCATGTCATCTGTCTCACTGCCTCAGGAAAAGCTTAATGCGCTTGTCAATCGCCTCAGTGTGATTGAAGCGGAGATGGTGCATAATCCAGATCCGGAAAAATATGTCGCTCTGTCGCAGGAATATGCAGAACTGGACCCGGTCGTTGCGCAGATCCGAACGCTGAAGGCTGCCGAAGCTGAATATGCGGATTTGCAGGAGATGATCTCCGATCCTGAGACTGATTCTGATATGCGCGCTATGGCGCAGGAAGAAGAGCGGGCGCTTGCAGAACAGCTTGAGGTGCTTGGTCATGAGGTGCGTCTGCTGCTGCTGCCCAAAGATGCCGCTGATCAGAAAAATGCCATGCTGGAGATCCGGGCGGGTACAGGCGGAGATGAAGCGGCGCTGTTTGCAGGTACCCTATACCGCATGTATGAGCGCTATGCGGCCAACCATGGCTGGACGGTGGAATTGATTTCCGCAAGCGAAGGGGATGTGGGTGGCTTCAAGGAAATCATCGCCAAGATTTCCGGCAAAGGGGTGTTTGCCAAACTGAAATTCGAATCCGGTGTGCATCGGGTTCAGCGCGTTCCGGAAACGGAATCTGGAGGCCGCATTCACACGTCAGCGGCCACGGTCGCCGTGCTGCCGGAAGCTCAGGAAGTGGATATTGAAATCCGCACAGAGGATTTGCGGATTGATACAATGCGGGCGTCCGGTGCCGGAGGGCAGCACGTCAACACCACCGATTCGGCGGTGCGTATAACCCATATTCCAAGTGGCGTTGTGGTGGTGCAGGCCGAGAAGTCCCAACATCAGAACCGGGCCAGAGGTATGGAGGTTCTTCGAACGCGGCTCTATGACATGGAGCGCCAGAAGCTGGCCGATGAGCGTGCTGAAAGCCGTAAAGGTCAGGTCGGATCGGGAGATCGGTCAGAACGCATCCGGACCTATAATTTTCCGCAGGGGCGGGTGACGGATCACAGAATCAATCTCACGCTCTACAAGCTGGAAAAAGTGATTGTAGGCGAGGCCCTTGATGAGGTGATTGATGCTTTGATCACCGAAGACCAGGCCGAACTTTTGGCAAGCCTTGGTGATGAGGCCTGATGCAGCAGGCTGACCAGCCTTTGGCGGTTTTGCCTGGCGACAATCTTACGGTGGCCCTTCACACAATGCGCTTGATTATCGAGCGCGGGCTTAAGGCCAGAGAGATATTTGTTGATTGCGGTCTGGATGCCCGGATGCTGCTCTTGCATCACATGCAAATTTCTCATGCCGAACTGATTACCGCACCGACGCATCCGCTTGCAGAACGTGACGCAGACGCGCTTACAGAATTGGCAAACCGGCGGGGTGCGGGTGTTCCGGTGGCACGGCTTGTGGGTGAGACGGAATTCTGGAGCCTGCCATTTTATCTGTCAGATGACACCTTGGTGCCGCGTCCAGATAGTGAGTTGATAGTGGAGGCTGCATTGTCGCGCATTGGCGGTGAAGCGACGCGTATTCTGGATGTGGGAACAGGTACAGGGTGTTTGCCGCTCGCTATCTTGTCAGAGCGACCGCGCTCAACAGCTCTGGGAGTTGATATCAGCCAGGGTGCTTTGGCGGTGGCGGAGAGAAATGCGCGGCGGCTTGATGTGGCCGATCGGTTTTCCACCTGTCTGAGTGATGTTTATGATGGTGTGCCAAAGACGGATGTTTTTGATGTAATCCTGTCTAACCCACCCTATATAGTGTCTAACGTGATTGATGGTCTGGACACTGAGGTTCGCGATCATGATCCCCGGGTTGCGCTTGATGGCGGCAATGATGGCCTTGATGTGTATCGACCTTTGATCGCCAAGGCTGCGCCATTTTTGGCACCTGGAGGCTATCTGATTGTTGAAATTGGATATGATCAAAGCTCATCTGTGAGTGCCCTGATGTCGGAAGCTGGCTTTAAGCCTGAGCTTTTGCACGATCTTGCTGGGCATCCGCGCGTGCTGATAGGCCACAAAAGCGAACCAAATTGACAAAAAAACCGCTTTTCGAAAGGTTTTCTCAGGATAAGCCTTGAAAAGTGGCGGAATCAGTGGCTTAGTCTGCGCGTTGGGAAGCGAACAATGAATGCTCGCTTCGATTACATCTCAGACGACAGTCTTCGATTTTTCTGCAGCTCGACTTGTTGGGGCCCAGAAGAATCCGTGCTGATCTCCTAAGATGTGTTCGGTTCTATAACTGACCACGATTTGGGGATTTCATGCAGGCGGGTCTTGCGGAGCATTTTGTTTCAAATTGACCCGAGCCATTGTGGCGCACCGGAAATCTGACCGTCTGAGTTGAGGCAGGAACAGAGCCTATTTGAATCTCATTGACCGACTGCTGATTGATGTCCGGCATATATTTGTTTGCCTTTTTGAGACATTAGCCACGGACTATTGGTGTGATAAATTTTGGCGATAGGAGCCGCTTGGCCCAAGGGCAGCGGAAGATAAACACTTGGAGGTTAGCTCTGGAATGAACCGGGTTTCTAACAGAGACGCGTCTTCGCGGAACAATCAGAATCGCCAGCGTAATCGCGGGCGTAATAACAGCAACAATAACAACAGTAACAGCAACAGCAATAATAACCGGCGTGGCCCTAATCCGCTGCAGCGGAGTTATGAAAGCAATGGCCCGGATGTAAAAATTCGCGGCAATGCCATGCAGGTTGCCGAGAAATATCTGACGCTGGCACGTGATGCGCAGGTTGCGGGTGACCGGATTCTGGCCGAAAATTACATGCAGCATGCAGAGCATTATTCCAGGATTATTGCTGCAGCCCAAGCGGCCAATCAGCAAACCCAGCAGGCTCAGCAAGCCCAGCAGGCGCAGCAAAGTCAGCAACAGCAGGACAATCCTCAGCAGTCATCAAACGATGAGCAGCTGAACGGTTCAGGCCCGCAACCCGGTCTGGAAGCGTCTGACCCTAATAAGTCGAACGACAAAGAGCCGGATAATCAGAGCGCTTCTTCTGAAGACGCTACAAGCAACACCTCAGGGGTTGTTGCTGCTGAGCCAGTTGAGACAGCGCCTGTTGAGGCGAAGCCACGGCGTGCCCGACGCCCGAAGATAGAAGCAAACCCGGCGGTTGACGTAACTGCTGATAGCCCGGCACCGGAAAAACCGGCTCGTAAGCCGCGGATACGCCGCCCAAAAGCAGCAGAGCCTGAATTGGCGACGCAACCGGACGCAGCCGAATAGCAGGCTCGGGTCTGGCTTTCAGGTCAAATCCAGCTTCTGTATCAAGTTTGAAAACGCGCCTTGCTGGACAGGGCGCGTTTTTGTTTAAGAGAATCGCTGCAGCCTCTTTTGTTGCGAAATAGCAACACTATATATGAACAGCACCGGCAACCGATCGGTGCGCGGACGCTGCTTTGCGGGTCCGTCTCTTTTGTTTTCGCGTCATATGCCGTTTGGGTGTGATGTGTTTCTGGAGTGTGATTATGAATATTGATACTTATTCCGACCGCCTGCGCGGTTTTGTGCAGTCTGCCCAGGGCAATGCCCTTGCTGCAGATCATCAGCAATTTTCCCCCGAACATCTTTTGAAAGTTCTTCTGGATGATTCCGAAGGATTGGCAGCCAGCCTTATTCAATCTGCTGGCGGTGATGTGGCGCGGGTGCGCATGGCCAATGATGCGGCCTTGGCGGCATTGCCTAAAGTCACCGGCGGTTCTGGCCAGCTATACATTGCACCGGCTTTGGCCAAGGTGTTCAAACAGGCTGAGGACAATGCCAAAAAGGCTGACGATTCCTTTGTCACCGTTGAACGTGTGTTGCAGGCATTGGCCATGGTCAAAGCCGCAACAACCTCCAAAAGCCTGTCCGATGGTGCGGTGTCTGCTCAGGCTCTGGGTCAGGCCATTGACGCCTTGCGGCAGGGCCGGACAGCCGACAGTGCCAATTCTGAAGGCAATTTTGACGCGCTGAAAAAATATGCTCGCGATCTGACTCAGGATGCGCGTGACGGAAAGCTTGACCCTGTTATTGGCCGCGATGACGAGATTCGCAGAGCCATTCAGGTTCTGTCCCGGCGCACCAAGAACAATCCGGTTCTGATTGGCGAGCCAGGTGTTGGTAAAACCGCAATTGCGGAAGGCCTGGCACTGCGCATCGTAAACGGTGATGTGCCGGAATCCTTGAAAGGCAAGTCTCTTCTGGCGCTGGATATGGGGGCCTTGATTGCTGGCGCGAAATACCGCGGCGAGTTTGAGGAGCGGCTGAAATCCGTGCTCAATGAAGTGCAGCATGCTGCGGGCGAAATCGTCCTGTTCATTGACGAGATGCACACGCTGGTGGGCGCTGGAAAATCTGACGGTGCGATGGATGCCTCCAACCTTTTGAAGCCTGCTCTGGCGCGTGGTGAATTGCACTGTGTGGGCGCCACCACGCTGGATGAATATCGCAAACATGTTGAGAAGGATGCGGCCCTGGCCCGCCGGTTCCAGCCTGTGCTGGTGGGTGAGCCGACCGTTGAGGATACGATCTCGATTCTGCGTGGCATCAAGGAAAAGTACGAGTTGCATCACGGGGTCCGGATTTCCGATTCCGCACTTGTGTCTGCGGCCAATCTGTCGAACCGCTACATCACGGATCGGTTTTTGCCAGACAAGGCGATTGATCTGATGGATGAAGCGTCTGCTCGGCTGCGTATGCAGATTGACAGCAAGCCGGAAGCGCTGGACGAGTTGGACCGCCGCATCATTCAGCTGAAGATCGAGCGCGAGGCACTGCTGAAGGAGACCGATCAGGCATCCAAGGACCGGTTGGAAAAACTGGAAGTGGACCTGGTCAATCTGGAAGAAGATGCGTCTGCAATGGCCGGCAAATGGAATGCGGAGAAGGATAAATTATCGGCCGCTCAAAAGCTGAAGGAAGAGCTGGATGAAGCTCGTTCTGCGCTTGAAAAGGCGCAGCGAGAAGGCAATCTGGCCCGTGCCGGGGAGTTGGCCTATGGCGTTATTCCCGATCTGGAAGCCGCGTTGCAGGGGCAGGAAGAGGATGCTGATTCCGTTGAGGAAGGCTTTCTTGAAGAAGCCGTCATGCCCAATCACATCGCCCATATTGTGTCACGCTGGACCGGTATTCCGCTGGAAAAAATGCTCGGCAGTGAACGGGAAAAACTGCTGACGATGGAAGATGATCTGGCGGCCCGTGTCGTTGGTCAGGGCCGTGCAGTGAAAGCAGTGTCTACAGCCGTCAGGCGGGCGCGTGCGGGCTTGCAGGACCCGAATCGGCCATTGGGATCGTTCATGTTTCTGGGGCCTACGGGCGTCGGCAAGACTGAACTGACCAAGGCACTGGCAGAGTTTCTGTTTGATGATGAAACAGCCATGACCCGGCTTGATATGTCGGAATATATGGAGAAGCATTCGGTTGCTCGTTTGATCGGGGCGCCTCCCGGCTATGTGGGTTATGATGAAGGTGGTGCGCTGACAGAAAGTTTGCGGCGACGGCCTTATCAGGTGGTTCTGTTTGATGAGATTGAAAAGGCCCATCCTGATGTCTTCAATGTGCTGTTGCAGGTGCTGGATGATGGCCGTTTGACTGACAGTCAGGGCCGGACAGTGGATTTCCGCAATGCGATCATCATCATGACGTCGAACCTTGGATCAGAGTTTCTTCTGGCCGATACAGATGACGTCATTTCCGATGAGACCGAAGGTCTGGTGATGAGCGCTGTGCGCAGCCATTTTCGGCCCGAATTCCTCAACAGGATCGATGATATCGTTCTGTTTGACCGCCTGCGTCAGCAGGATATGGGCGCGATTGTCGATATCCAGATCAAGCGTCTGGATGCCCTGTTGGAAGATCGCAAGATTGTCCTTGAACTGAGTGATGGTGCCAAACAATGGTTGGCCGATAAGGGCTTTGAACCAGCCTATGGTGCGCGTCCGTTGAAGCGCGTCATTCAGAAATATCTGCAGGATCCGCTGCCCGAGAAAATTCTGGGCGGTGAGGTCATAGATGGATCCGAGGTCAAAGTAGACGATGGCACCGATCGCTTGTTGTTGACGGTGCAATAAAAGACTTCAAAACCCCGCCTTTCGGCGGGGTTTTGTTTTCAGATGTCTTTGACTGGCTGTGGCAGAAGTCCGGGATCTTGGGGCATTCGATGGTTCGGTCCAGGGTTGCAACACATGGCGCGTGGACTGGCCGATGAGGTCCAGGATTGAGCGCTTTATCTGTCTTCTTCGGGGGGTAAGACCGCTTGTCCAGAGGGAGCAATCTCTCCCGTCATTCTCGGACATGTTCCGAAAATCCGCTGTTAGCCAAACCTTCAGATGGTCGCGGCGATCTTAGTTTGACGCTGCGGCGACTGTTGCTTCTTCGTTCAATGCAATGAGAGATGTGATGCGCTGGCGTTCTTCGTGGAATTTGGCCAGCATTTCGCCCTTCAGAACCCGCCCTCTGGGCAGTTTGATCTTCATCGGGTTCACGTGGCGCTTATTGACCAGCACTTCATAGTGAAGGTGAGGGCCGGTGGAGAAGCCGGTGGAACCAACATAGCCGATCAACTGTCCCTGACGTACGCGTGCACCGGCCTTAACGCCTGATGCAAATTTACTCATATGTGAATAAGTGGTCTCATAACGGTTGGCATGCTGCAGACGGACATGTCGGCCATATCCGCCATTCCATTTGGCCATTTTAACGGTGCCATCGCCAGCCGCGTAAATCGGTGTGCCGCGTCCTGTCGACCAATCCACACCCGTGTGCATTTTAAAGACGCCGGTAATGGGGTGTTTTCGCATGCCGAAAGGAGAGCGGAATGCGCCCTTGGCAACGGGCTTGCGCATCAGGAATTTTTTGGCGCTGCGTCCTGAATCGTCATAATAGTCGACAAAGCCATCATCGGGTGTACGGAACCGGTAAAACTGTTTGGTGTTTCCAGCCAAGGTTACCTCCGCAAACAGCACATGCCCGTTTTCATCGCTACCTGCATTGGGTGTTGAATGCAGAACGGAAATGGAATCGCTGGGTGTGATGCGCTTCTGGAAGTCCAGATCATAGGTGAAGATGCGTATTACATCGGCAACGAGTTCCTGAGGCATCTCAAGCGAGAGGCCCGTTTCATAAAGGCTGTCATATAAAGTCGGCAATTGACCGGGGATGGGCTTTGCTTCAGCAATTTCGCCAAGGTTCGCTTCCAGATAAGGCTCGGCTGCGCCAACAAACTCCCCACTGTCGTTAAGAGCGACACTGCCCAGGTGCTCACGTCCCTGATAGATGGACACGCGCACGGGGCGGTTCCTGTTGCTGCCGTCTTCCGCCGTCGCTATGGCGATCCGGATTTTCTGGCCGGGTTTGATCTGGGTGATTGCGTGTGCTTTGATCAGTGCATCTACGGCGCTGGCGACTTCCGTCTGGTCAGCATCATGTTTTGCCAGGATGCCGGAGAGTGTGTCGCCTTTTGCAACGTCAACAATGCGTTCCTCATATGAGAAATTCGCACCTGTATCCCCGTATTTCTCGATGAAGGATACATTTTCCTGAATGATTGTGATGTTGAAGGGGTCGGCCATCGGGGCATTGGCCAGATCGACAGGTTCCGAGCCAACATCAGGCATGCCGATGCCTTGTGGATTAATGGCTGCAACGCTGATCGCATTGGCATCCTGGCCGTTCAGGAAGCGGCCGATCTCGTTAATGTCGGACATGACATCCGCTTCGCTCAACAGTACCGCTGTATCAACAGCGCCCATGGCAAGCGGGAAGGGGCGAACCTGAATGGATATCTCGCCATCAACCTTTGCGGTGGTAATAATGGGCAGGGCTTCCTGGCGGGCATCGGGCTGTTCTTCAGTATAGACGGTCAGTGGATTGAAGTTTGGAATTTCGTTGATGCGGTCAGTGGTTTCCAGAGCAAGCGGTGCCTTGATGTGGACAAAGGCTTAACGCGGATAAAGTCGCGATTGCCTTCCCGGTTGACCGTAGATACCTGAATAACACGTCGGGCAGGCTTCTCCTTGATTTCGGGACGGAAGCGGTTGCCCTTGCCGCTGTTCCCAAGCGTGGAGGCTGTTTGGGAAATGGGTTGGCCACCCTGAATCAGTGATCCGCTCAGAGCACCTGTTGGCTGCGCGCTTTCATGACTTGCATCAATCGCAGCGAACAAGGCGCCGCCCATAAGAACAACTGACGTGATGCCGGTCAGAACCGTTCCGGCAAACCAGCGCATATTGACATGACGACGATCTGGCACGCGCAAACGTGTATCAGTTGTCATCAAGGGGGCATCAGTTCCCACATCCACAGATACACGTAATTGCTGATCTCGTTTGCGGCGGAACTCTGAGGCGGATGGTGACATAAAGCTTCTTGATTCACTGTTGCGTTTTGGAGCGCGCGTTAAGCACACCTTTATAGACCAAGACCCGGTAAAGCCGCAAGCGCAGCCCCTATCTGGACTGCGCCCCTATGAAGGGAAAAAGAGGCAGACTTATGTCGCGCAGAATGCAGGTCTTAAACTTTACGCACAGGACCCTATATATAATGCTGATGACGGACTGAAACTTTCGGCTCGTGAATCTTTTGCAGACGATGTGGATAAAGCGAAACGGCGGAAATCTGCCGTTTCTGTTAGGGAAGCGAGCCTGAACACGGCGGCGCCAAAAAAGTTTCACAAAAAGCAGATAAAGCGTTTGACACTAAAAGCGCCTACCCATATAAACCGTTTCATCGAGAGCGGACGTGCCGCTGGCG
>CAZOCA010000026.1:9401-13195 GCA_964578105.1 uncultured Pararhizobium sp. | reverse complement strand
ATATATGCCAAACCCTTGTGGTCATGGCGGTTTATGCCGCTCTGTGCCTGCTGATTTCTGTTCCTACCACTTTGATTGTGATGGCTGTGGGCGCAATCCTTTATGCTGGCTTGTCGCCTTTTCGCGTGAATGCCGCAAAGTTTGGCGTGTTAACCACAAGAAACAGAAAGGAACAATATCGCACGATTTCGGATTTCCTGTCCGGCATCAAAATGGCGAAAATGTTGAACGGAGAGCGGTTCTATTTCGATCTTCTGAATCGAAATTTGGCCCGGATAGCCAAAGACAACACATCCTATGTAAATCAAAGCACCATTGGCACCGCCGCTTTCCAGATTGCCAGTGCAATCGGGCTAGCTGTTTTCGCTTATGTATCCTTGGTGGTATTCAGGGTTTCCATGGTGGAGTTCCTGGTTCTCCTGGTGATTTTCATCCGTGTCACACCGAGACTATTGAGCCTTCACACACAGGTGCAGCAATTCCTTGTCAGTTTGCCAGCCTATGGTTCGGTGTTGAAATTGACCCGAGAGTTTGCAGCGGAACGGGAACTGGCCAAGGAAACCCCTGTTCCCATTTCTTTCCAGCTGAAAAAAGGGATCACGCTGGAGCATGTCAGCTATTGTCACGAGATGGCCGGGCGTAATTTTGCCCTGCGTGAAATCTCGCTAGAAATACCGGCTGGTAAAGTGACGGCGCTTATCGGGCCATCAGGGGCTGGAAAAAGCACCTTGGCGGATATCATTGCCGGTTTGATTGAAGTGACGTCAGGAGCGATGTCTGTAGATGGGATGTTGATTGGCTCGGACAATCAAAGAGCATGGCGCTCTCACGTCGCTATCGTTCATCAGGACGTCTTTCTGCTGCATGACACCATCAGAGCCAATTTACTTTTTTCAAAGCCTGATGCGGATGAAACTGAAATGTCGAATGCCCTTGATATTGCGCAAGCGCTGAAATTTACAAAACATCTGCCCCTGGGCCTGGACACAATTGTCGGAGAAAGAGGCGGGCTGCTATCCGGTGGTGAACGCCAAAGGATCGCCATAGCTTGTGCTGTTTTGAGAAAACCCAAACTGCTCGTGCTTGACGAAGCGACCAGCGCTCTGGATTGGGTCAATCAGGCCCTGATTGCTGAAACCATAAAAAGATTACGCGGTGACACAACCATTCTGACAATCGACCATGGGGAGGCGATGATTGCTCACGCCGATCATGTCATTGCGATGGAGGAGGGCAGGCTTATCGATTCTGGAAAATATTCAAAATTGCAAACAAAGCGTGAGCCTCATTTATCAAAAGTGATTGCAGGTTAAGGGACCATGAGTGGCGCAACAGGAATTCAAGACACTCTTTTTTTTAACGGTTCGCTCTTGCTGTATGTTTTGGCGTCAGTTGGCGCTTTTTCATCCACTTGTGGTTTCTGTTGTGCGCGTGCCTTCATAAGGATGAAACAAAAATACCCTATCTGGAGGATGACGAGCACAATGACCGCTCTGATCACCACGGTCACAAAATTTGCACCATCATATAATGACCACATTGTCACGATGATGGTGGTGCAAACCAGACCCAATAAGAATTTTGGCAAAGTCATTGCTACCTCAAGTTGCTGACACAAATTACCACAAACTGGCCACAAATGATAGAGGTCAAGGTTTAAGAATTGGCGAATGCTGAATATGTCTGAATTGTGCAATCTGTTGAGTATAAAAATTGTGCAATCTCGCAAAAATAAGATAAAAAAATAGGCAGTATTGTCATATTTCGTGAGGGGAAACATAAGTGTTTAGTGAATTATCAAATTTCCTGTAATCGCACTTGTGATTGATAATTTTCTATGTATTCTACTTCTGGGAGGCTGTGAAAAACCAAGGAGCCAATGATGGCTGTTTTCGAAAAATCCTCCCCTTGGCGCATACAAGCTCGCCGAGTTCGACAAGCACAAAACGAAAGTCTCCCCCGGATATCCAGAAGTTCCTTGAAACGTTTTTTTGATATGTTCGGCGCCTCAATCGGGTTGGTCGTCTTATCACCATTGATGCTCATGTTAGCCGCACTCATCAAATTCACGGATGGCGGTTCTGTATTTTACGGGCATCGTCGTATCGGGCGAAACGGTACAACATTCAAATGCCTGAAATTTCGGACAATGGCTGCGAACAGCGATGAATTGTTGGAAATTTACCTGTCTGAAAACGAGTCAGCTCGCGTTGAGTGGGATCGGGACAGAAAGCTTAAAAGTGATCCCCGGATCACATCAATTGGCGTGGTTCTCAGAAATCTGAGTCTGGACGAACTTCCACAACTCTTCAACATCCTGATAGGTGAGATGAGCATGGTTGGTCCAAGGCCGGTGGTCAGCGACGAGCTGGAAAAATACGGGGCTGCGGCACAGTATTATCTCAGCACCCGACCAGGACTTACAGGACTTTGGCAAATCAGTGGCCGCAATGACGTCAGTTATGGGCGTCGTGTGGAGCTTGACCAGATTTACGTGAAAAACTGGTCATTCCAGTCGGATCTCTTGATCATTATCAAAACGATTCCAGTCGTTTGTTTGGCTAAGGGCAGTTACTGACCAAATTCCGTACTGACGAGCTGATCTGATCTGTTTTCTAACTCAGATCGATAACGTTTGACGTCATTGCAAGGTTGCGTAACCTTCGGGAGTAAGCATGTGAACACCAGATATGACGTAACGAATCCGAACATTCTGTCCATTGCCGCGTTGGTGTTGGTCTGGTTCTCATCACTCAGTTATGCTCAGGCTGAGTATCAGCTGGGTGTTGAAGACAAGCTGATGATCAGGGTCTATGAGTGGCGCAGCGTAGAGGGCGAAGTTCGCGAATGGCCCGCTCTCACGGGTGAATATGTCGTAGGCGCATCAGGCGCGTTAACATTGCCGTTTGTGGGTTCTGTCCCTGCCATTGGCAAGACCACCGAGGAAGTTGCCGGTACAATTGGCAGCAAGCTGAAAAACGTGCTTGGCCTGGTTGATAAGGCGGAGGCGTCGGTTGAAGTCATCGAACACCGCCCCTTCTTCATATCAGGCGAGGTGAAAGCATCCGGGCGATATCCCTATTCGCCGGGTCTTACGGTTCAGCGTGCAATAGCGATTGCCGGTGGTGGCTCTCAACTGGCCACAACGGGATCTCGCGCTTCCCGCGATGCCATAAGTGCCACCGGGAACATAGGTATTCTGCGGGATCAGCTGGTGCGCCTTCTTGTTCAGCGCGCCCGCGTTAATGCCGAAACCAACAAGACAGATATCGTCGCGCCCGTATTCAGAGGCGCGCCTTCAACGTTCATCGCTTCCCTCGTGGAGGATGAAACGGTGATCATGGTCTCGCGCCAACGCAAGATTGACCAGGAGCTTTCCGCACTGGACTCGCTGCAATCCCTGCTCGAACAGGAGATCGATGCGCTTCGACAGAAGATGGTGTCGATTGAGTCCCAAATGGAGACCGTCAGCAAGGAACGGAAGGGGATGGAAGAACTTGCCAGGAAAGGGTTGGTCAATAACACCAGATTGTTCCAGGCGGAAAGAAACAGTGTTGATGTCGAGGGCAGGGCTCTTGATTTGACCACCGCAATTCTGCGTGCCCAGCAGGAAATTGGTAAAGCCAATCAATCAAGGATTTCATTCCTTTCAGGAAGAGATGCTGATTTGGCGCTTGAGCGTCAGAAGCTTGATTCTCAGATTGGCGAAATCGAACGCAAGATCGACATGCAGCAAGGTTTGCTGGCGGAAGCCGCCTCGTTTTCCTCGACGACCGATGCCGCGCTTGGAGATG
>CAZOCA010000026.1:0-9391 GCA_964578105.1 uncultured Pararhizobium sp. | reverse complement strand
AAAGAACTGAACGTGGACAAAAAGGCGCCAGTCCAACCCGGCGACGTCGTGGGTATCGAACTGTCGGTTCCAGCTGGAAACTAGGTTTTGCCATCTCAAAATTCTTTAGCGAGAATTGTAAGAACATCATGAAGATCAGAAGATCACTGTTTGTCGATCAAGAATGCAATTCGCTTTACGCTGCAACTGCGATTGCCGTGTCGGTATTCGTGTTCGCTTATTCGTCGCGCTTTGGTCAGGTATCTATCCTGCTCTATTACGCGCTTTGGCTGCCGCTGATTATGGTCGATCACAGGCGCGTTCTCAGCACGGTTCAGACGTTTCCGATCATCTACCTGTTTGCTGCATTGGCCGTGTTCTCAGTGTTCTGGTCACAGGCCCCAGGCGCCACTTTGCGAGGCGGCATACAAATGCTGTCCCATGTAATATGCGCTACATTTGCCGCCAGCGTCGTGAGCAATCGCTCACTGTCAATTGGTGTCCTTTTTGGAACGACGCTGGTGTTGTTGTACTCGCTCTTTTTTGGCCGCTCCAGCTACAATCCGATAGATGGCTCATACACTTTCGTTGGTTTGTTCTCGTCAAAAAACCAACTCGGATTCTTCGCTTCGCTGGGTTTGGTTTTCGGGTTTTTCAACCTGTTTTATATCGTAACAGGCTCTGCGCAGAAAATGTTGTGCTTAGGCGTAATTATTTTGAGCGCCTATATACTTGCGATTTCTTCATCTGCGACTTCCATTGTATCTGTATTCATCACTCTTAGTTTCCTGTTTGGCTTGATGGGTTTGTCCGTTTTCACGGCAAACACCCAAAAAGTAGTGTTTTTTTCCAGTTTGGTTCTGGCCATTTGCGGGTTTTATTTGGCTGTCGAACTGAATGTTTTTGAATTTATCCTGGCTCTGTTTGGAAAAGACTCAACCTTAACGGGTCGTACCTACCTCTGGTCAGAAGGCTTTGCTGCCGCCACAGAGGCACCCTGGTTTGGGTGGGGTTATCTTGCCTATTGGGTGCAGGGCTTTTCGGAAGCGGAGCGGCTATGGGCGGAATTCTACATTGAATCCCGCACAGGCTTTCATTTCCACAACACCTATATCGAAGCGCTGGTCGAGCTTGGTTATGTGGGGGCTGTTCTCTTGATCTGGCTTTTGATTTCCACGCTTGTGATGGCCTTTTCCAAATTGATGAAAGGTCACTTCCAGCCGGAAGCGATGCTGACATGTAGCCTGTTGGTTTTGTTGACCATCCGCTCGGTATCTGAAGTCGACATTCTAACGCCCTACACGGTCGGCTCATTCATTTTCTATTTTCTGGCAACGAATTTGCGTGTGGTGCAGCGCCGTATCGCCGGGCCTTATGTGAGAGAGCCGCGATATGCCGGACCGAAGGTGAGGGTATTGGGTGGATAATTCGGCAAAAGTGTCTTCTGCGGCTCTAAGTGCCGCTGCTGAGGGTCCAGCTGTTTCCTTGGCTCACCTCCAGTCCGGTCGGGGGATTGCGGCACTCAAGGGCGTGTTCTGGTCGTCCATAAACACGCTGGTTCCAGCCATTTTGGGACTGGCAGTTTTCGTTGTGAGTTCGCGATTTCTCACTCCCACTGATTTTGGCCTTGTGGGACTGGCCGCCAGCATCGGCATGTTTGCCAGCGCGATTGCGCCAGGCGCGTTTGCCGAGGCCCTGATCCAAAGATCAAAGCTCACCAACGATCATGTTGATACGGTGTTCTGGTTGTGCGCGGCTTCTGGTCTTGCCCTGTTTTGCCTGTTGCTCGTTTTCGCCTCTCCAATTGCCAGTCTTGTGGGGCAGCCATCGATTGCTCTGCTCATTCAGGTCTTCGCATTGCGGTTTCTCTTTGATCTGTTGGCCTGTGTACCAAATGCCCTGATCGCAAGATCAATGCTGTTCAACCTGATCGCTTTGCGAACCACAATTGCCTCGACAATTGCTGCGGTCTGCTGCTTTGCGCTCCTCTATCTGGGGTATGGGCTTTGGGCATTGGTCGTTTCCCAGGTCGCGGCATCATTCATAAGCTTTGTCGTTGCTTTTTGGGCCGCAAAACACATTCCAGCGTTTCGTTTCGATTTGCCAAGTCTCAAGGAAGTTGCGAGCTACGGCATTTTTGCCTCCGGCACCAGATTTGTCGGAACGATGAAATTAGATCAGATTCTTCTAGGTTCGCTGGCAGGCCCAGCGGTTCTGGGTATCTACAATTTCGCCAGGCGATTGTTGACTATTTTGAACAGTGTCATGGCTGGCACGCTGGCGTCAGTGTCCCATTCGCTTTTTTCGTCTCTGCAGGAGAGCAAGGCGAAAGTCCGAGAAGCGTTCCTGTTGGCCACATTTGCATCTCTTACGGTTTCGTTTCCAGTTTTTGCCGGTCTGGCGCTGATTTCCAATGAACTCATTCCCTTGGTGTTTGGCGAAAAATGGCTGAGTGCAATTGTGCCTGTTCAGGCCCTTTGCGCTGTCGGCCTTATCGCCAGCGTTGGCATCGTCCAATCCTCTCTGATTGCCAGTCAGGGCAAAACAAACTGGTGGTTCTATTACCAAGCGGTTCAACAGGGGATTACCCTTGGAATAATCCTGGCATTCCACTCTTATGGTGTTGAGGTTTTGACAATTGCCATTGCAATCAAGACCTATCTCCTCTGGCCGATATCATTCCTCATGTCTGCCGTTCTGGTGAATGTGAGCGTTTGGAAATACCTCCAGCAAATGATTCCAGCGGCAGTTTCCGTGTTCGCCATGGTCTTCGTCCTGATTGTAACGCGAGTCTGGCTGTCTGCTTTCGATCCGTATTTCAGATTGGCATTTCAGGTTTTCATCGGGGGGACCGTCTACGTTTCTCTCGTCTCCATTTTATCTTTTCACCGGATCAAACACCTCGTGCAGGTGTTCCAATCTCGCAGAAAGAAGCATTGATGAAACTTTTCTATTATGACTATGCGCGAAACTTTGGCGACGATCTGAACCTCTATTTGTGGCCCAGATTGCTACCCAACAATTTTCTGGATGAGGATGAAAGTGAGCTTTTTGTCGGTATAGGTTCAATTCTTTGGGACTTCCTGCCGAAGGAGCCCATGAAATATGTCGTTGGATCAGGATATGGCGCCTATACCGCGCCGCCCAACGTTAATGACGGCTCTTGGGATGTGCGCTTTGTAAGAGGCCCAAAAACAGCTTTCGCTTTGGGTATCGATGCAGACAAGTCAATCTGTGACGCGGCGGTGCTGCTTCGTGGGGTGGAACTGCCCGAAGTCGCCTCCCAATCATTCGACATTTCCTTCATGCCGCATTTTGACAGCATTGATCGCGGAAATTGGAAAGAAGCTTGCCGTTTGGCAGGCGTTCACCTGTTGGACCCCACGTTACCATGCGAGCAAATCCTGTCCGAGATTCGAGCAACAAAGCTTCTCATTACCGAAGCCATGCATGGTGCAATTGTTGCAGATGCATTGAGAACGCCCTGGATTGCGGTGGAACCCATCCATCATCCGCACCGGTTCAAATGGTATGATTGGGCGGAGTCCCTTGATATCGATTATCAGCCACACAAATTGTGGCCCTCCAGCATGCGTGAACTTTGGACCAGAACCACGGGCGGGCAGGGTAAAGGTAAGGTCACCAGATTTTTGGCCGGAAAGGCTGCTTATCCGGCCAACATGGTGATGGCAAGAATTGCTGCGCAGGGGCTTCAGAATCTAAGTCGCCGTCCACCGCAACTGAGTTCAGACGCAGCTATTGAGCGGGCTTCTGATAGGTCATTGTCAACGGTTGATTTGTTCGTTCGCCAAAGAAAATCAGCAGCGTAGCCCAAAGTCCTAACTGGAGTATCAAGCATGTCTGACCGGGGTATCGCCATCATTATTCCATTTTTCCAAAGGGAGAGCGGAATTCTGTTGCGTGCTTTGAACTCGGTTGTTGGACAAAAACTACCGGCCGGCACGCAGGTGCAAATTCTGGTCATCGATGACAGCTCGCCGGTTTCCGCAGCCAGCGAAATCAAAGGGCTGGTTCTGCCGGATAATTTCGCTATGGAGCTTCTAGAGCAATCCAATTCTGGACCCGGCGGTGCAAGGAACACGGGTCTCGATATGTTGGACCTGGACCAGACCGAGTTTGTAGCCTTTCTTGATTCAGATGATATTTGGACAGACGATCATCTGGCGCTTGCCATCGCGGGGCTTGGCACTGAGTTCGACTTCTTTTTCTGCGATCACACACGGTTCAACATCGACACCACCTGGTTCGAGGATCTTGAAACCACGCGGGATTGGAAACGAAATCCGGACACATATATGAACGAGATTTCAGGCCTGAAGCAGATCTATCGGATTGACAATGATCTTTTGTTCAATGGTCTGCTGAATGAGTGTTTGAGCCAAACGTCTACGGTGGTTTTTCGTTTTTCGCGCCATAACCAACTGAGGTTTGACATAGAGCAACGTACTGCAGGGGAGGACCATTTGTTCTGGCTTTCCCTGGCAAAAAACAGCCGTGCCTCGGTGATTTGCATGAAGGAAAATGTGTTCTGTGGCAGGGGCGTCAATATCTATTATGAGGCGCTTGAATGGACCACAGCAAAGGTTGCCGACCGTTACGGTTATCTGGTCCTGTTTTGGGTCAAAGCGAAAGAGCAGTTTGAGTTAAGCCGGCAACAAAATGCCATCATAGATCGGCGATTGCAGCGCTACACAAGGGCCTATGGCTATCTCTTCATTCGGTTCTTGTCCAAACGTCAATTCCCATCTCTGCCAGTTGCCCAAAAGATTTTCGCGCGTGATCCACTGCGCATAGTCCTCATTCCATATTACTTCCTATCGGTTTTGCCCAATAGAGCCGCCGAGGCAAAGACATGGTGATTTTCCTGTTTGCATTTGTGTCCAGAACTCGGGGAAATTTTCCATGAGTACCGATGCTGCGCCTAAATTGCTATTTGTCATTCCCGTCCGGCATCCGGGATCGGTTTCCAATTGGGCAATGGTTCATCGCAATTTGAGCGAAACCGCCCAGTCAATTGCAAATCAGGACGACCCAAATTGGCGCTGTGTTGTTGTCGCAAATAAAGGCGCTGATTTACCCGGTTTGCCGAGCGGTTTTGTGGTTCGGTATGTTGATTTTTCGCTGCCTGACTTGCCCGCAAGAGCAGACGACGAAGAGGCATTTTATGATGCCGTACGTCTGGATAAGGGAAGGCGCATTTTACACGGCATTGCTGATGCAAATGACCACGATTACGTCATGGTTGTTGACTATGATGATTGGGTCAGTGCGCGGCTCGCATCCTGGGTTCAAGGGCACATTGGCAATCCCGGTTGGTACTTCCGCAAGGGCTACGTTCACGATGGCTCTCAGTACATATTGCTGCACAAAGACTTCTCCGAACTTTGCGGCACGTCGCATATTGTGCGCAGGGACTTGCTTGGTACTGCAGAAACCTGGACGGCGACATCTGAAGCCGTGATCAAACGCAATTTGGGCAGTCATATATTCTTGCGACACGATCTGGCCAAGACCAATAATGCGTTGGCAGAATTGCCGTTTCCCGGTGCCGTCTACCGTGTTGACTATGGCAGTTCCAACAGCAGCAGCGAAGGCGTTTTACAAACCTACGTTCCCAAATGGAAACTTAGAAAGAGACCGCTTGAGTTTATGTCCAATGCAATGGGCCTGCGCATTATGACGCGTAAAATTCGCTCGGAATTCAAGCTGCAATCTCCAAATAGTCGCTGAAGCGTCATCGCGCAGGAAGATTTTGCACCGGAACAATCCCGTCAAAAGGCATCGCAGAAACAGACTTGGTTGAAATACGAATTTTAATACGCAGCCCGAAGGTAATGCATATGGAACTTGCGCAAAAACTTAGAAAGCTCGACGTTTTCAAGATTCTACCCGAGAAGAAATCGAATTTTAAAGTCTGGATGGGGCAATTCAGTCCAGAGCTGGATTTCCCGACAGAAACAGTCCCGACACGAAAATACGTCGTCACGTCGACGCCACGTTCCGGCAGCCACTTTCTTGGCCATCTTCTCTATTCGACCGGTGCCGCGGGATACCCCATAGAGTATTTCAACAAGCGAAATGTGCCCCATTGGAAGGAGAGGTTTCCCGGACCACATTACTTTCGTGAGGTTCAGAAAAAGCGCACTTCTGCAAACGGTGTGTTCGGGATGAAACTGCATTCTGAGCAATTGTCACCTTTCCGCGAATATTGCACCGATGATCCACAGGAGTGTCTGTCAGATTACAAATTCATCTTCCTGACCAGGAAAGATAAAATTGCCCAGGCGGTTTCTTACAGCCGTGCATTGCAGACCGGTTCCTTCATTTCCGACGTGAGCGAAAAACAGGCCTTTGACTACGACGAAACGCAGATTGAGCAATGCCTTGGCGAGATCATGTATGGAGAAATGGCTTGGCGAAAGTTTCTGTCGATAGTGCCTGGAAGAACCATCGAGATAGGATTTGAGGATTTACGAAATGATCCTGAAATCACGATGAACCGAATTTTTGAGTTCCTCGGTATCTCGCACGGGGCTGCGGATCTGGACATCTCTTTCCTCAAACAAAGACAGAGTGATGCGTTGAATGCACAGTACAGGGACCGCTTCATCGAAGCGCAACAAAAAGAACTGTGTTGAGAAGCGCAAGTCTGAGGCTTCGTTTCAACGAAGGTGCCCGCATGCGGTATCCGAGTTGCTAACTGGGTTCTGAAGTGGATTGGGGGGGCGATTGGGCGTTGTAGAATTGGAAAAAACCCTTGCAAAAAACATCCCGCCAGAAGCGTATCACCGGTATTGATATCTGCCGCTCAGTGGCCATTTTGCTGGCGATGTTCAGTCATTCCTTGATCGAATTCCACTTTTACGAATTTCGCGATTTTGACACTTATGCGCCCTTCCGCTTTGCAATTCAGATGGCACCGCCCATTTTCATTTGCCTGTTCGGCGCGATGCTGGAAATCATCTACAAACCGCAATTCGAGCGGGGGAACAAAGAAGCCGTTTTTCAGAAATTGTTTAACCGGGCCATTCAGTGCTACGTGCTGTATGTCGTGACGCTGCTCGCTCAGCTTGCACTGGGTCAGATATCCCTTGGATATATGTTGAGATGCGCCCTGATGATCGGTGTATCTCCCTATGCTGACATCCTGAAATTCTACGCGGTTGCTCTGGCGCTTTCACCTTGGCTGATCAGCCTGAGAGTATCCTATGGGCCCGTTTATCTGCTTGGTGCTGCACTGGCTGTTCATCTGCTTTTCCCACTTCTGCAAATGATCCCAAAGCCACCGCTGGTTTTTGGCAAAGACTATTTGGGGATGCCTGCAGGCTTTTTATACGGTGGCGGGGAGGGTGTCGGTGGGCCGTCCATACTTCACGGTATGACATTTGTAGTGATCGGTATGATCATCGGTCGTGCTGTTCTTCTGAGCTTTGATGATCAATCTGCAATGCGGCGCAAAGGCGTTGCCATTTTGGGTGCGTTGTTCGTTTGCTCGATTGCCATATCTGCCATGCTTTGGGACTTTCAAACACCCTTTCAAACGGTGCGCAACATTGCCAACATGTCGCTGCGCAACCTGAACCACCCGATTTATTTCTCGCTCGGAGTAAGCGCGACTATTTTTTGTGTCGTGATTTGTATCTGGTTGTTCGATGTCCAAAAATATTCATGGGCGCGGTGGATCAGTTTTTTGGGAAAGGCCAGCCTGTTTACGTTTTCCTTTGGCAATATCCTGCTCTATGCGGCGCCGGATGTGGGCGTGGACAAAACCTCATCTCTGGTCTTTGCGCTCATCGCATTATTCCTGATTTGCTTGCAGACATATGTGTTCATACAACTCGTTGTGCCTGGAAAAACAGGTCGAATGTCGATTTTGGGAGGGCTGAAAACAGTTTTCCAGAAATTTGTGCGAGTGCTGCAGTTACCGCTTCTCAACCTGTCTGAATTGTTAGCTTCAAAATTGGCAAATGAACGCTGATGAAGTGCAAAATGGAGCAACTTGAATCCTGTCCGAGCAATTCAGCCGTCGTTCGTGCCATTGGCAAGTTGCTGGATCAGGAAGTCTTTGAACAGCTGAATCCGCTTCGGCAGGTGGTTCTTGTCGTGATACACAAGGTACAGCGGGAGTGGATCATGCAAACCATCCGGGCCATCAGCTTCTTCCAATTGCTCAGTTGCCAAAGCGTCCTTGCAGACCTGCTTGGGAAGATAGGCACAAGCCTGCCCGGTTGTCACAAACGCGAGTGACAATTGTAAAGACCGGGTCGTGAGGCCTTCCAATCTGTCCCGAACGCCGGCGCGTCTTGCCAGAGGCCGTAACACGGGGAGGCTTGGATCCCCAGAACGTCCCGGTGGGCCAACAAATATGACTTCAGTATCTGTCAATCGGCGGGCGATAAGACCGTCTCCGCCAGGTGCACCGCCACGCAGTGCCAAATCAACCCCGTCTTCTATAAACGACGCTGGTCGGTCATCAACATAGACCCTGATTGAGATATCTGGATAGCTTGAGCGGAACCGACCAACGAGCCCGGCAAATTGATCCATAGGAAACGCGGTAGGAATTGATATACGTATCTGTCCAGACGTCTGCTGGGCTGCACCGACTGCTTCACGTGCGAGCGTCAGTTCATGTAATGCCCTCTGGCAATGCACCAGGAAAATCTCCCCTTCTGCAGTTATCGCAACCGATCGCGTCGATCGGTCCAACAGACGCACGCCCAGTTGAGATTCAAGTGACTTAATTCTTGTCGTCACAGTGGATGCCGGCAAGCCAAGACGTCGTCCGGCATCTGCAAAGCTAAGGCCATCTGCCACTTCCATGAAGGTTTCCAGAGCCCTGAGGTCTGTGGTCATTCGATATTTCCGTTTAATAACTTCAATTTTTCGCTGATATTTTGAATTTAAAATTCGGGTTACGTCAATGGGGCAACTCATGGAGGTACAAATGGATAGACGAGACCTACTCAAACTTGGCGGCGCGGTGGCAGCAAGCGCTGTATTTTCGCCGCTTCAATCCGCAGCGCGCATTTCCACATCAGACATCTCGGCTCGCTGGCTTGGAGGTGCCATGCTCGAACTGCGCATCGGCGACATACGCATCCTCACCGATCCATGCCTTGGCGAAGGGAAGGAAGCGTTTGAGATGGGCGATCCAAATGAAATGTTTGATCTGTCAAAGGGACCCAACATCAAGATGCACGAACGGCTTACATCATTTCCGGGCATGGTCATGCCGGGCTATGACGTCGTCCTGCTGAGCCACACACACGAAGATCACTTTGACCAGAAAGCACAAGCATGGTTTCGCGGTAAAGGTCCCATTCTTTGTGCCGCTCACGATATTGAGTCGCTTGCCAAAAAAGGAATTTCAGCTCAGGCGTTGAATCAC
>CAZOCA010000025.1:12801-13231 GCA_964578105.1 uncultured Pararhizobium sp. | reverse complement strand
GTTGAAACCACAGCCCGTTTCGGTCGTTGAGCGCACAACTGCGCGTGTCGCAACAACATGCGAGCCGTCATCATCTATTGAGCACCGGGTGATACTGCACAGTGTTTCGCAGTATTCTCCAATCAGGCCGGGATCATTAAGGCGGCGAATGCCTTTGAAGCAGGCATGACTGGATTGAAGGCCTGAAAGCATCGGGCTGACACAAGGCCAGCCCGATTTTTTTCTACGCGATATTGTTGGGCGAAACGTGCGCTGATCGCTGCCAGTCCGCCATCATAAAGGCCCTGAATGGCGCCTTCCATCTCTGGAACATCAGACTTGAACGTGCCGGCCCAGGTTACGATTGTGGGATTGCCCTCGGTGACCGAGACCGTGGATGCGTAATCGGTGATGGGCAAAGGCGCTTCGACAATCTAGTAGCTGTATGAAA
>CAZOCA010000025.1:12174-12791 GCA_964578105.1 uncultured Pararhizobium sp. | reverse complement strand
CACCCGGCTCAGAGGCGACGAGCTGTTCAAGCACAGGTGCGCCATCACTCAGCGTCAACTGGCGGTGAACCACACCATCCCGCGCTTCCAATACGCAGCTGACGATGCCTGGATGCCAATCATCGATATCGCAGAAATCGCCGATAGCGCTCCAGACCGTGGCAGAATCTGCGGCCACAGTGGCGGAGCTGGTAAGGGTGTATTCGGTGGCAAACGCAGATGATGCAGATAGTGCAAGAGCTGCAGCAGCGAGTGTGAATTTGGAAAGGGTCATGTTTTGTCCTGTTGGGTTTTGTGCTGTTTTTGATCGTCAGCAAGGGTGTTTTGAAAATCGTGCCAGCCAAGCGCGCCTTGCAGACGCAAGACGCAGTCTCGGCTACGCGCGTCTACTGGTACTTCGCTGCCAAAGCTGACAGCATTCCGACATAAAGCGGATCGCAAAAGCCTTTGACGTCGCCTTCAGCTGCATCCCAGACAGTCTGCCATTCAACAAAGCTCTGGCCTGTTGGGAGGCCATGCGATCTGCTATGCTTGCAGTTCAAACGCACTTCTACGTCTTCGAAATGATCGCCGCTGGCCTGTACTGGAGTTGTTAGGTGGATTCTCCGGTTGAACGT
>CAZOCA010000025.1:11428-12164 GCA_964578105.1 uncultured Pararhizobium sp. | reverse complement strand
GTTTCGGCCCTTGCGCCGTCCGGATTGGTGCTGCTGCTGGATGAGGATGGTAAGGAACTGCTGGCTCACAATGCTGATCGGTCATTTGTTCCAGCCTCCGTTGCCAAGATCGCGACAGCCTGGCTGGCAATGGAAGTTCTGGGCAGTGATCATAGATTTCAGACGCAGTTTTATCTGGATGAAAAACGGGTGCTTTATGTGCGCGGTGGGGGCGATCCGTTTCTGATTTCCGAGGAATTGGCGCTGCTTGCACCCAAACTTCTTGGGGCCACAAATGCACAGCCGTTTCGTGGCGTTGTGCTGGATACAAGCTATTATCCTGACATCCTTCGCATTCCCGGAATAGAAAACACCGACGAAGCTTATGATGCGCTGAATTCAGCGCTCGCGGTAAATTTCAATACGATCTATGCGGCCCGTAAGGGCAAGACCATCCGTTCGGCGGAAAAGCAGACGCCGATCACGCCACTGGCGATCAGCCAGTTTCGCGCAAGGGGGCCAAAGGGCAGGGGGCGTATCAGCCTGGCGCAAGAGGACCCGCAAGTCAGCGCGCTGTATGCAGGAGAGTTGATCGCGGCGTTTATCCGCAAAGCGGGCGGAGAAGTTGAGGGAGAGATATCGATTGGCGCGGTGCCCTCAGGGCTAACGCCTGTTTATGTGCATCGGCAATCGCGCGCGCTGCCGGAAATTCTGGCGGCCATGCTGCTTGGTTCGAATAATTACATCACCAATCAGG
>CAZOCA010000025.1:0-11418 GCA_964578105.1 uncultured Pararhizobium sp. | reverse complement strand
GGTCCGGTCAGCCTGAATAAATCGCTGAACGACACGCGCGAAATTCTAGCCAAACACAAATTGGCCGACGCAATCCATCTGGTCGAAGGGTCCGGCATCAGCCGCGATAACCATTTCACCGCAGCAGGTCTTGCAAAAATGCTGCACCTGTTTGCGCCCCATGCAAAACTGCTGCGTAAAACAAAAGCGGGCTCGCGGTACAAGACCGGCACTCTGTCAGATGTGAGTACTTTGGCAGGCTACGCCCAAACATCCGAACATGGGCTGGTGCGTTTTATCATTTCGCTGCGCGGTGGCACGGGCAAGTTGAGGTTTCGGTTGCTGACGGCCATAGAACGCGGATTGTAAGCAAGCAGGCCCAAGGCATCAGCCACAGTCGGCAAAGCCGTCAAGCGCTGCAAATGGCCATAAAAAAGGGCGCAGCCGATGCTGCGCCCCTTCATTATCAAAACTGAAAAATCAGTTCTTTTCTTTGTCGACCAATGCGTTGGATTTGATCCAGGGCATCATGCCGCGCAGTTTTTCGCCGACTTCTTCGATCTGGTGGGAATCGTTCAAACGGCGTGTGCCTTTGAAGCGGGCCTGACCGGCTTTACATTCCTGCATCCACTCGGATGTGAATTTGCCGCTCTGAATGTCTGTCAGAATGCGTTTCATTTCCGCTTTGGTTTCGGATGTCACAATACGCGGGCCGGACATGTATTCGCCCCACTCAGCTGTGTTGGAGATTGAGTAATTCATGTTGGCAATGCCGCCTTCATAAATCAGATCAACGATCAGCTTCACTTCGTGCAAGCACTCGAAATAAGCCATTTCTGGTGCATAACCGGCTTCAACCAGTGTTTCAAAACCGGCACGGATCAGTTCGACCAGCCCGCCACACAGAACTGCCTGCTCACCGAACAGATCAGTCTCGCACTCTTCCTTGAAAGTGGTCTCGATAACGCCGGAACGGCCGCCGCCAACACCAGAAGCATAGGACAGCGCCAGATCATGGGCATTGCCGGAGGCATCCTGATCAATGGCGATCAGGCAAGGCACGCCGCCGCCTTTCAGATACTCGCCGCGCACTGTGTGGCCGGGGCCTTTTGGTGCGATCATGACAACGTCGATTTTGTCAGTTGGCTCGATCAGGTTGAAGTGAACATTCAGGCCGTGTGCAAATGCGATGGCTGCACCATCACGGATATTGCCAGCAATATGATCGCGGTAGATATCAGCCTGCAATTCATCAGGTGTGGCCATCATCATCAGATCGGCCCAGGCTGCAGCTTCCGCCACAGACATGACTGTAAGGCCATCAGCTTCGACTTTTTTGGCTGTTGCTGAATCGGGGCGCAGAGCCACGGCCAGGTTTTTGGCACCGGAATCTTTCAGGTTCAGCGCATGGGCACGGCCCTGCGAACCATAGCCGATAATAGCGACTTTCTTTTCCTTGATCAGATTAACATCTGCATCTCTGTCATAATAAACGCGCATGATTTTTTCCTCGTGTTTGCGGTTACTTTTGTTGACGGCGCTTACGCCCCGTATAGGTGGAAGAACTGTTGGACGGCCCGGTCCGCCTCGGTGGAAATTTCAGTTTCTGTGAAGCTCATGGTGTCCCCAAGCAGAACCCGAATGTGAACATCGCGCACCACAAGACCGTAAAAACTGCGAAAGGCGTCTTCACTGTCGCTCTGGCGCAGCAGCCCGGCTTTCATGCCAGCCTCCAAAGCCGGTTTCAGGCGAGGGCCGGTCGAAAAACGCCCGTTTTGCAGGACGATAGATCCCATATTGATGCCGTCAGCGCCCTGATGGGCTTGAGCAATGGCAAGCCGGTTCAGCGCAATCGAGATTTCGCTGGTTAGAATGGTCAGAAGATCAGTGGCAAAGCCCAGCAAAACAGACGTCAGTTTGGCTTCGCTCATGCCCTCGGCATCAAACGGTTCAACCTTCACCTTGGACGCCTGATAGCGCACAGTGGCAACCAGCAACCCATCCCGGTCACCGAACCATTTATACAGCGTTTCCTTGGAGCAACTGGCCCGCCGGGCAACGCCAATCATGGTGATGTTGGCCGCATTTTCAATCAGCAGGGACAGGGTGGCATCCAGCACCTGGCGCTGGCGCTCGGTCCAGTCGTCAGGGGCGGTTTCAATCCGCTGCAGGGTTGCCAAATTGTTCAAACGTCAGGATCCAGATCCGGGCGGTTTCTATTGCGCCAAGCCTGTTGGCAATTTCTAAAAATAGACTGTACCGTACCGTACGGTACGCGATTTCTATAGTTTTCCCGTTGCAGATGCAAGTAAGGAATTCAAAAATTTGGTTGGTGAAATGCAGGCTGATATGTGGATTCTCGGAATAAATCCGAGAATGACTGTGTGTGATGTGGACGCGTGATCTGGGTATAAGGTGTCGGCGTATAGTCAGGTCTGCTGAAGACGCCCTCGGCGTCGTCCTTGGGTTTGTTCCGAGGATCCACGGAACCAGCCTGCGTCGTCAGACAATCCATAAGGTCAAACTTGCCTTGCGCTAATCCTTAACAGCCAACTCGTCATAAGAAATCATGACATGCTCGGCGTATGCCGCACGGTCTGTCAACGCATTGTAGTAAGCTGTCAGCACTGGTCTGTCGCGGCGCTCGATATCAATGGTGAAATAGCGATAGAGGCAATGTCCGAACTGGATGTCTGCAAGGGTCAGCTCTGGGCCTGCAAGATAGGGCGTTTTCGCCAGCTGCGCTTCGGCAATGTCCAGCTTCTTATCCAGCACAGCGAGAGCGTTTCTGATCGCCACCGGGTTACGCCGGGAAGGGGCTGTGCGCACAACCCGCCAGAAAATCGGTCCGGTGAAACTTTGTGTAAAATTGACCTTTGACCATTCCGCCCATTGATCCACAAAAGCACGGGCAACCGGGTCTGCAGGCCAGAAAGTCTCAGACGCGTGCATGTTGGCCAGATAACGCAAAATGGCACCACTTTCCCATAGGGGTGGATTTGTGCCGTCAACAAGCGTTGGCACAGTGCCGTTGGGGTTCATGGCCAGATAGTCTGGCGTATTGACCACGCCAAATTTGAACCCGGCATCAATGCGCTCATGGGGCAGCCCAAACTCGGCAATGCACCACATCACGGCCTGCACGTTTGAGGATGTTTTTCGACCCCAGATTTTCAGCATGATATATCAGCTCCTCACGGTCTATTGATACAAATCTGCCCGGCTTGGCGGCACGCTTGATGCACCCTTGGCATTGTGTCCCGAAAGCGTCTGGTAGATGCGGGCAGAGCCGCGCGTGAAAGCGAGAGAACAGCCTGCCAGATAGGCCACCCAGATGCGGTAGGTCTGTTCGCCAACGATCTCGATGGCTTCTTCACGCCGGGCTGTCAGGCGCTCACACCATAGTCTTGTTGTAAGCGCGTAATGCTCGCGCCAGCCTTCCACATCATGCACTTCAAAACCGGCGCATTCCAGTTCCTGCAACGTGTTGCCAATGTCATCCAGTTCACCGCCGGGAAAGATGTACCGCACCAAGGCGCGCTGTTCAGGGCGTTTGGCAAAGCGTGTTGCTTTGCGTTTGGCGCGCCTCGTAATGCCGTGGTTGAGGAACAATCCGTCAGGTTTCAGCAATGAGCGGATCTTGGACATATACTCCGGCAGTGCCGCAACACCGACATGCTCATACATGCCGATAGAAGAAATTTTATCGTATTTGTCTGTGACATGTCGGTAGTCAATCAGTTCGATGGAAACCTTGTCCTGCAAGTCTTCATCGGCAATGCGTTTGACCGCATAATCATATTGGTCTTGCGACAGGGTCACGCCATGGGCATGGACGTCGTAATGCTTGGCCGCATGGCAGATCAGCGCGCCCCATCCGCAGCCAATATCCAGCATGGTTTCCCCGGGCTTCAGTCTCAGCTTCCGGCAGGTCATATCCAGCTTGTCGAATTGCGCCTTGGCCAAATCATGCGACCAGTCCGAAAAATAGGCACAGGTGTAGACCATCGCCTCGTCCAGAAAGAGCTTATAGAAATCATTGCTGACATCGTAGTGAAAGCCGATATTGTCGCGCTCATTGCGTGTCTTGCGGTTGCTGCCTGTCTCATCGCCTTCAAAGCTGCGGGAGGCAGAAACATCTGCTCCCGGCATGGTGACAAACGGCAGCAGGGTTTTGAGCAGCTTTCGTTTCGAGATGGCCTTCAGTCGTTTTCGGCTGCTTTTGCCTCCCACAACTTCGCGAATATCGATGAGTGTGCCGCCCTCAAAATCGATCTTGCCACGGGCATAAAGCCGGATGATCCGGTCCAGTGTCGGACGCCGCAACAGGGATGGCACTGCGCCTGGATCCGCTATGACAATTGACAGTTGTGGACCGGAGCCATCTGTTGACTGCGTGCCAAGAGGAAACGAAGACCCGTCCCATAATTTCAGGAAAAGAGGCGCGTCCAGATGGGGGGCAATGTAAGAGGCAACCTCTTCCAGAGCCTGACGCAGTTTTGACGCTTGTTTGGAATTCATTTGAGGATGGGGTCTCAGCCATTATGTCAACGTTTGTGTCACGCAATCATAGGGTCAAACTATCAGGCGCGCAAATGACGAAACATAACGGTTACAAGTCTTGTCCTGCACCCGTTTTGGCTGGCCTTGGCGGTTAGTTCCAAAGGCGTCGGGTCCGTTTTCGGTAAAACAATTTGGTCATTTGCAGGTTTGACAATTGCCAGTTCGTTGATCTGTTTCAAAAGCTGCTTTGCCGGGACAGGGCGTGAGAAATAGAAGCCCTGAGCTTCATGAATACCCATAGCCATCGTAATTGCCGCCTGCTCGGCGGTTTCAATGCCTTCGGCCACAACATTCATATTGTATTCTTTGGCCAACTGACAAAGCATCTCCACCATGAGGCGGGATTTTTCGTTTTCAACAATTCCATCAATGAAGAACTTATCGAGTTTCAGAATGCCCGCTTCCAGAGTTTGAATGGTGGATAGGCCATTATGGCCGGTTCCTGCATCATCAATCGCAATGCGAATTCCCTTTTCCGCATAGCGCTGCACGGTCTTGTGGGCCAATTTCAGATCGGCCATCTCCTGACGCTCGGTTATTTCCAGCACCACACACTTCATTGGGAAGTTCCGGGCGATCAAAACTTCCTGCAAATCAACGAAGAAGCGGGGGCTGAGAAACTGATCCGTCGTCACATTGAAAGTGAACTTCAAATTGGGGTTTTCGTGCAGCAGAGGCACAATTTCCGCACTAGCCTGTTTCAACAAGGCAAACGTCAGTCGATCAACCCGATTCAGATTTTCAATAAGCGGAATGAATTTCATCGGCGCTACCATTTCGCCTGATTTCCGCTGCCACCGCGCCAGCATTTCAAATCCGACTATTTTGCCCGAGTTCAGGGCAACAATTGGCTGATAATGAGGAATGAATTCGCGGTTTTTGAGTGCCGCATCAATCTCTCCGGCCGCTCCGGTTGGCCGGAAAACAACGCGTCCAACCAAAACGCCGATAAAGAGGCTGAACAAAACAATCAGAATTTCAACTTCGACAGAGGTGAAATTACGCCAGTTCCACAGAAATTCCGGGGAAACTGACGTATAGGCCGTAATCGGATAGCGCTGCGATTCAGCGTTGATCAGAAAATCCGGCTCCCAATCTGTAATTGTTTCCGGATCGGCGACGTTGTGCTGGTAAGCCGCAACTGTCCGGCCATTGTTGAGAACGACTTTCATGGAAACTTGTTCGCGTAGCACCGCAGGAATGATGTCATCCAGAAGGCCGCCGGTGCTCAGAACAGCAACGACATCAAACTCATCGCCCGCCCAGCGGATTTTGAACCGGGAGTTTTCAGCCGAACCGGTTGCCGCAAATTGCAATGTTGCATTTTTGGCAGCTTCCCAATCAGCCGTTTCTGCTAGGTCCTGTGAAACTGTATCGGCGTTAAAGCCCGCACACGTTTGTTGCCCGTCAAAGAGCCTGATATCCTTAATGCTCGCGACCGAAAAAATCAGCTTTCGATATTCTTCGATTGTGCTGGGGGAACATTGCGTCCATCCATTGATGTGAATTTCAGCAATGGTTGTAACCGCTCTGTCTGCGGCCAATTCCATGCGTAAAATGCTGCGCTCTGTCAGATCGCGCAATTGAGCCTTGTTCCAGCTGCTCATTACATTTCCAAGTATGAAATGCGCGGACAAGACAACAAGCACAGACACTGTGACTGTGAGCAATATTTGGCTGAGCAGGCGGTTCAACATATTGCCTTGGACCTTAAGCGTTCAGATTTCAGAATCGCAAAAAGCTATATGCATCATACGTATAGCCAAGAAACCGGAATCCTAATCTCAAGACTTATGCCGCAAAACCATTAGGTTTACGTAAACGTCGTTATGCAAGTTGGGGGCAACCAGAAAGAGAAGTCATTGATATTGGCAACCTTTAGTCCCGCGCAAGCCTGAGGGCTGCGGCGCCGGCAACCGGTCCGACAACCAGACTGATCAGCGATAGCGCGCAAAGAACCAGAAAAGGCGTAGAAAAGGGAGTGGAGATAGTTGCGCTTGCGCTGTTCAGCGCATTCGCGGCCGAGACGCCAAAAATGAGCACCGGGATGGTCAGTGGCAGCACCAGAATGGATAGCAACATACCGCCGCGCTGCAGGGCGACCATCAGCGTTGATCCAACGATGCCGATAAACACCAGCGCTGGCGTTCCCACAAGCAGGGTCAGTGTGACGCCCGCAATAGCGGTCCCATCCAGATTGAGGAAGAGAGAAAAGACCGGCGCGCCGATGATCAGGGGCACACCGGTTGCAATCCAGTGGCCAAGGCCTTTGGCCAGAACAGCTAATTCCAGTGGCAGGGGGCTGAGATAGAGAATGTCCAACGTGCCATCTTCAAGGTCTGCCTGAAACAATCTGTCGAGGCCAAGCAGGGTTGCCAGCAATGCACCGATCCACAGAATGGCGGGGCCAATCCGTGCCAGCAGTTTCAAATCGGGTCCAACCGCAAATGGCATGATGATGACAACTGCCAGAAAAAACAGCAGCCCAAGCAGCGCGCCGCCGCCAACGCGCCAGGCCAGTTTGAGGGATTGACTCAGGATTGCATTGAAACCGCTCACAGCCAGGCCTCTTCCGCCAATCGGCTATCCGCCTTTGCCGGCTCCAGATTCAGTACAGTTTCGATGCCGCCAGGCAGCGGCAGATGGGTGGCCGCAATAATCATCCCACCGGTGCTAAGGTGCGCCTGCATCATTGCGCCAAGGCGCTCCTGAGAGGCGGTATCCAGTGCCGAAGTCGGCTCGTCCAGAAGCCATAATGGCCGCTTGTTCAAAAGCAATCGCGCCAAAGCCACACGTTTGCGCATGCCTGCAGACAGATAGGCGACAGGCAGCGAACTTGTATGCGCAAGTGCAACTTTGTGCAGAGCCTCCTCTATGGTGAGCAAAGATGAGCTAGCGCCATAGAGCTGTTTGAAGAAACTCAAATTCTCTTCAACACTCAACGCACTCTTCAAACCATCGAGATGTCCGAAATAGTGACAATGTTCGCCGCGAGGGGCGTCTTTATCGATGTCCGAGCCCGCCAGTTCAATCGTTCCACTTTCAACGGGCAGCAAGCCGGCAAGAGCGCGCAAAAGGGTCGATTTCCCGGCACCATTGGGTCCGCGCACCGCAAGGGACTGACCTTCGGACAGGTCAAAACTGACAGGCCCTACAATGCGGCGCTCCCCGCGCGCAAGAACGACATCTGTGACGCTTAAATGCATTGCAAAGGTCCAATAAAGTTCTGGTTCCTGCATCCATTGCATCTTGTCATTCTGAACACGCTCACTGTTTAACTCGCCCTAACAGTTTTCCTGTCATAAGCGCCATACCAAAGGTGATAGCCGGGTCTCTGGTCACAGCGCAATATATCGATTATAAGCCAATCGACTCTCGTTATAGAATATGGCGTAGCAGCATGTCCCATCCTCCGGGTCACGCAGTGAACACCATTGATTTTCCGCCGGCGGAGAGGGCTGGTCGGAACCAACTAAAAGGAGCCGCCCATGGCCAAATCTCTAGACAGCTTCAAATCGCGAAAACAGCTTACCGTCAAAGGCAAGACTTACACCTATTTCAGCCTGACGGAAGCCGAGAAAAACGGTTTGAATGGAATTTCTCGCCTGCCGATTTCCTTGAAAGTGCTGCTGGAAAACCTGCTGCGCTTTGAAGATGGGCGCACGGTAACCGCAGATGACATCAAAGCCATGGCTGAATGGCTGGTCAATCATAAATCCACGCGCGAAATCGCTTATCGTCCGGCCCGTGTGCTGATGCAGGATTTCACCGGTGTTCCTGCCGTTGTCGATCTGGCTGCCATGCGCGACGCCACTGCGATGCTCGGTGGTGATCCTGCCAAGATCAACCCGCAGGTCCCGGTTGATCTGGTTATCGATCACTCCGTGATGGTCGACAATTTCGGCAACGTAAAAGCGTTCCAGCAAAATGTGGATCGCGAATATGAGCGTAATGGCGAACGTTACACCTTCCTGAAATGGGGACAGGAAGCGTTTGAAAACTTCCGTGTTGTGCCACCAGGGACCGGCATCTGCCATCAGGTCAATCTGGAGTATCTGGCGCAGACAGTCTGGACCAAGGAAGAGGGCGGCGAAACCATTGCCTATCCTGATACGCTGGTCGGCACTGACAGTCACACAACAATGGTCAACGGCATGGCCGTTCTTGGCTGGGGTGTCGGTGGCATTGAAGCTGAAGCTGCGATGCTGGGTCAACCGGTTTCCATGCTGATCCCGGAAGTGATCGGCTTCAAGCTGACCGGCAAGCTGCGTGACGGCGTCACCGCAACCGATTTGGTTTTGCGTGTGGTTGAAATGCTGCGCGCCAAGGGCGTGGTCGGCAAGTTTGTTGAATTCTATGGTCAGGGTCTTTCCAACATCTCGCTGGAAGATGCGTCCACAATCGCAAACATGGCGCCTGAATATGGTGCTACATGTGGTTTCTTCCCGGTTGACGATGATACTTTGCGCTATCTGGAAATCTCCGGCCGTGAAGAAGACCGTATTGCACTTGTGGAAGCCTATTCCAAAGACCAGGGCATGTTCCGCAGTGATGATACACCGGATCCTGAATTCACCAGTTCGCTTGAACTGAACATGGATGATGTGGTTCCTGCGATCGCCGGACCAAAACGGCCTCAGGATCGCGTTGAATTGTCCAATGCAGCGCCCGCTTTTGCAGATGCCATGAAGGGTGAATTCAAGAAATTCGACCGCACTGATCGTGTTGCTGTCGAAGGCCGTGAACATGATCTTGGCAATGGTGACGTGGTTATTGCGGCCATTACATCGTGCACAAACACCTCCAATCCAAGTGTGATGATTGGTGCTGGCCTGTTGGCACGCAACGCACGCGCCAAAGGTCTGACAGTCAAACCATGGGTCAAAACGTCTCTGGCACCTGGCTCGCAGGTTGTGACGGAATATCTCAAAGCCGCCAATCTGCAAGATGATCTGGATGCAATGGGCTTCAATCTGGTTGGTTATGGCTGCACAACTTGCATCGGTAACTCCGGTCCGCTGCCTGAAGAAATTTCTGACGCCATCAACGAAAACAATCTGGTGGCAACATCGGTTCTGTCTGGTAACCGCAACTTTGAAGGTCGCGTGAACCCCGATGTCCGTGCCAACTATCTGGCATCACCGCCTCTGGTCGTGGCCTATGCCATTGCCGGGTCGATGAATGTCGACATCACCACCGCATCACTTGGCGATGATCAGGACGGAAATCCCGTTTATCTGAAAGATATCTGGCCATCTTCCCAGGAAATCGCAGATCTGGTTCGCACCTCAATCACGCGCGCCATGTTCCGCGAACGTTATGGCGATGTGTTCAAGGGCGATGAGCAGTGGCAGAACATCAAGATATCCGGCGGCATGACTTATGGCTGGTCCGACGGCTCCACCTATGTGCAGAACCCGCCTTACTTTGACGGCATGGAGATGGAACCTGCTGATGTGTCTGACATCGAAAATGCTCAAGTGCTGGGCCTGTTCCTTGACAGCATCACCACCGATCACATTTCACCGGCTGGTTCCATCAAGCGCGATGGCCCTGCTGGCGATTATCTGATCGAGCATCAGGTGCGTCCGACAGATTTCAACTCCTATGGCGCACGTCGCGGCAATCATCAGATCATGATGCGCGGCACCTTTGCCAATATCCGCATCAAGAACCAGATGCTGGATGGTGTTGAAGGCGGCATGACCCGCATGGAGCCGGCTGGCGAAGCTTTGCCCATCTATGATGCGGCCATGGCCTACAAGGAAGCTGGCACGCCGCTGGTTGTCTTCGCTGGCAAGGAATACGGCACGGGCTCATCCCGTGATTGGGCAGCCAAGGGCACACGCCTTTTGGGTGTGCGGGCCGTGATTGCTGAAAGCTTTGAGCGTATTCACCGCTCAAATCTTGTTGGCATGGGCGTTCTGCCACTGGTCTTTACGGGCGGCGATAGCTGGCAGTCTCTGGGCATTACTGGCTCTGAGCAGGTCACCATCAAAGGCCTTGACGATCTGAACCCACGTCAGAACCTCAACGCTGAGATCACTTTCTCGGACGGCACAGAAAAGACTGTGGAATTGCTGGTGCGGATTGATACGGAAGATGAGCTGGAATACTACCGCAATGGCGGCATTCTGCACTACGTTCTGCGCAATCTGGTCAAAGCTGCGGCTTAAACAACACCGTAGTCAAGACTATAAAAGCGGCCCCATTCGGGGCCGTTTTTGTATCCAGCGTCAGAACCCTTGCATTGATCAATATCGCGATTGTCCAGCACGGTAAGAAACGCGTTGAACGCACTCTGCACAACGCCCCGCACCGACTTTGATGCGTGAGCCTTGATTGTCGAATTTCAGAAATTCCTCAAGCGGATCTGGGTCACAGAAATCGCAAGGGAAACAGCCGCGCAATAACGCTCACCATTGCTTGAATCAGGCCGCATCATCGCCATATCTAGCGGAGAAACCCAACAGGAGAGTGCCTAAATGCAGATGAAGTCCCTTCTCGATCAGTTCCTTGGCTCTAATGGCAGTGAGAATGCGCAAGGGGGTGTCTCCAATAAGGGCGCGCTCGCGACAGGGGCTGTGGCTGGTGGCCTGTTAGGGCTTTTGATGAGCGGCGGTTCTCCAAAAAAGATGATTAAACGCGCGGTGACTGTGGGCGGCGCGGCGGCGATTGGCGGGCTTGCTTACAAGGCCTATTCCGACTGGCAGGCTGGTAAGAGCCCTCAGGCCAGTGCCGCACCGGATGCGGTGCCAAACCTTCCAGCGCCGGAAGGCACAGCCTTCATGCCGACAGATGCTGCGGCGGCCGAGGATTTGTCGCTGCGCCTCGTGCGCGCCATGGTTGCGGCCGCCAAGGCTGACGGCCATGTGA
>CAZOCA010000024.1:6045-13270 GCA_964578105.1 uncultured Pararhizobium sp. | reverse complement strand
CGACCCTTCATTTAGAGGCCGCGTTTTTGCAACCTATACAATGGTCAATCTGGCTGCGACCACCCTGGGGCAGTTACTCCTGATAGTTGGCGATGCACGGGGATACTTTTTCTTTGTTCTGGCAGCCGTCTTTTATGCCTGCTCATTGGTTCCCACCGCTCTTTCCACAACGAAAGCACCACAACCGCTGGTGCAGCCAAAACTTGACTTAAAGAGTCTTTGGCTGAATTCGCCGATTGCTGTTGTTGCGGTTTTTCTTGTGGGCGTTTCCAACAGTTCATTCGGAACCCTGGCAGCGGTTTATGGTCAGCAAATCGGGCTTAACTTAACGGCAATTGCTTTTCTGGTTAGCATTACCATTCTTGCCGGTGCCCTTTTCCAGCTTCCCATCGGCTGGTTGTCTGACCGAACAGACAGGCGCGCTGTACTGATCGGGCTTGCCGTAACTGCAGGTCTTGCCGATCTTTTCTTTCTGGTCATGCAGCCACGCGACGTTAGTGTAGTCCTAATTACAGCTGCCATTTTTGGCGCAATGATCTTTGCCATGTATCCAGTCATTGTGGCTCATGCCAATGATCACGCTGACAAGGATTCATTTCTGAAAATCAGCTCCGGCCTTCTGTTGGTGATGGGTGCGGGCAGCATCATTGGCCCACTTATTGGTGGTGGCATGATGGCCCTTCTGGGCCCTGACTATCTGTTTGCACCCACCTTACTTGCACACGCGATCATGGCAGGCTTTGCAGCCTGGCGCATGACGAAACGTGCCGCCGTGGAGGATGAGAAAAAGGGCGATTTTGTTTCCAGTTCAACCGTGCGTATGAACACGCCGGAAACAGCCACATTGGACCCAAGAACAGACGAAGATCACACACCCCGATCCTGATGTTGCCTTGGCTGAACCGGGGCAAAATACTTGCCGGGCGTATGCCCCGTGGCCTTTTTGAACATGGCGACAAACGCGCTGGGCCCCTCATAACCCAAAGCAAAGGCAACATCCCCTACCCTTGCGCCATTGGACAATTGAGAGATGGCTTCCATCAAACGCGCCTGTGTGACCCATTTGCGCCAGGTGAGCCCGGTTTCTCTTTGAAAATGGCGTTCAAAACTTCTGATGCTTAAACCTGCATCGGCTGAAAGAGAGGCCAGCTTGGGCGGCGTGTCAATGGAGGAGAGAACCGTGTCTGTGGCTTGCTTGAGTTTCGGGCTGACTGGTTGAGGCAAATGCAGCGGCATGACGGGGACCACTCTCAACTCCTCCACCATGATCGCTACAAGATGGGAGGCGCTCCCTGCTTCGTCATAGAGGCGTGGCAATGTCAGGAATGATAACAAGCACTCGCGCATGAGAGCTGTCATTTGAACCACGGTGACTTTGGTCGGCAAGCCCTTGAAAAGCTTAGGATCCAGGTAAAGAAAACGCGCATGCGCATCTGTTACGGACATGACGGAATGCTCGGTATGTGACGGCATCCAGACTGCCCGTTCCGGCGGTACAATCCAGGTTCCAGCGGTTGACATAACCTTCAATGACCCCGAGATCGCGTAGATTAGCTGCCCACGCCAATGGCTATGCGGCTCGTTCGTCGTGCCCTTGTCCCATTTACATGCGTACCCGATCGCCGCCCGGGGCAAGTCGTGTTCAGCTCGAACAAGAATGTCTGGATGCAGCATGACCTGCCTGACGTGTTAGAGATATTTTTTGTCAAAATAGCGCTAACTTACCAAATCGGCAACGCGTTATAGGCAGGAGCGTGAGCGGAAATGCTCGAAGCGCCAGTGCTGCAAGTCACCAGTGCTGCAAGTCAAATGAACCTCAACCTTCCAACGCGCCAGTTCATGCGCAGAGCCAAAACCAGTTATGACACTGCCATTCGATCCCCACTATCCCCCACCGCCAGCGGATCACGCAGCCGATGATGACAATTTTTATGCATCCTTTACAGGGCTGCGCAGTCCTTTTGTCTTGCTGGCGCTCATGTCGGCTGCGATGTGGCTGTCCTTTTCGAGCTGGTGGGTTCTGATCAAGAACTTTGCAGTAGATGGCGTTGGCATGACAGGTCGGGAAATCGGTTTTCAGGAATCGATCCGGGAAATTCCAGGCTTTCTGGCTTTTCTGGCGATCTATGTGGTGTTTTATATCCGTGAGCAGTCATTTGCGATTTTTTCGTTGCTGCTGCTAGGGCTTGGCGTAGCGGCAACCGGCTATTTTCCAACGGTTTTGGGGCTTTACATAACCACTTTTGTTATGTCGATCGGGTTTCACTATTACGAGACCATGAACCAGTCGCTTGCCCTGCAGTGGCTGCCCATATCGAAGGCACCGCATTTAATGGGGCGTCTGGTGGCGATAGGTGCTGGCGCGCAATTGGCCGCCTACACCATCATTCTGGCCAGTTGGCAGTTGTTTGACCTGTCTTTTGAGACTGCGTTTTTGATTGCAGGCGCTATCACGCTGGTTATCACCATTGTCGCGTGGCGTCTTTTCCCGACTTTTCCTCAAAAAACAGCACAACAGAAGAAGATAATCCTGAGAAAACGCTATTGGCTGTATTACGCATTAACATTCATGAGCGGTGCAAGGCGGCAAATCTTCACCGTGTTCGCCAGCTTTATGATGGTCGAAAAATTCGGATATGAAGTTCACGCAGTGGCGGGCTTATTTCTTGTTAATTGCCTGATAAATATGGCTTTTGCAGGATATGTCGGAAAACTCATCGGCATTGTCGGCGAAAGACGCGCCCTGACATTTGAGTATGTTGGGCTGATCGGTGTTTTCGTTACCTACGCCTTTGTCACTTCTGCCAATCTGGCAGCGGTGTTGTACGTCATCGACCATGCGTTTTTTGCATTCGCGATAGCCATCAAGACCTATTTTCAGAAGATCGCAGACCCTTCGGAAATCGCTCCCTCAGCTGGCGTTGCTTTCACTATAAATCACATCGCCGCCATCGGACTTCCAGCGTCGTTTGGATTGATCTGGCTGGTCTCACCAGCAACGGTTTTTCTGGCTGGCGCGGCCATGGCAGTTGTCTCATTGATCTTGTGCAGATTCATCCCGAATATGCCGCGTGCGGGCCATGAAACCAAATTATCTGGCCGAACAAAGAAATTTATGCCCGCAGTATAAATTTCATAAAAATAAAATAAAAATATAGTATTTCTAGATGATCCCAAGCTTCTTTTGAAGACTTGAAGAAGACGTTGTGTATTGAAAAACAACCCTTTCATCCGGGTTCGCGGCTTTTTTTGCCGCGTGAGCCGCAAGCGCTGCTTCATGAAATCCGGATAGAATAAGCTTCAGCTTTCCGGGATATGTATTGATGTCGCCAATCGCATAAATTCCGGGCTGCGAGGTCTGGAATTTCTCGGTATCAACCGGGATCAAATTCTCGTTCAAATTCAGCCCCCAATCTGCGACCGGGCCCAATTTCATGGTCAGCCCAAAGAACGGCAGCAGTCGGGTGCATGTCACCGCTTCACTGCCCTCGGCGGTCTTCACTGTCGCCGCTTCCAATTGGCCTTCCGATCCAATCAGCTCAGTGACCTGCCCAATTTTCAAATTCATGTGGCCCGCGTCGACCAGCGCACGCATTTTGTTGACGCTATCCTGCGCGCCTCTGAAGGCATCGCGTCGGTGGATCAGTGTCAGGCTCTTGGCAATTGGCTGCAGGTTGAGAGTCCAGTCCAGAGCTGAATCGCCTCCTCCAACGATCACAATATCATGATCGCGAAAGTCCTCCATACGCCGAACTGAGTAGAAAACCGATTTATTCTCAAAGGCTTCAATGCCCGGGATCGGTGGTCGCTTTGGTTGAAATGATCCCCCGCCCGCTGCAATGAAGACAGTTTGACAGAGAAAACGGCTTCCAGCATCTGTCTCGACCAAAAACCGATCATCGCTTTGCTGCTCAAGCTTCGAGACCATCTGGTGAAGGTGGAACTGCGCGCCAAAAGGAGCGATCTGTTCCATCAAATTTTCGACCAGCCCCTGCCCGGTGACCGTGGCAAAACCGGGAATATCGTAAATCGGCTTTTCCGGATATAATTCAGCACATTGGCCGCCGACCTTATCAAGAATGTCGATGACGTGACATTTCAGGTCCCAAAGACCAAGCTCAAAAACTGCAAACAACCCGACCGGACCGGCTCCGATGATTACGACGTCAGTTTCGATCGGTGCTTTCATGAGCATTCTGCCCCGTGGCTATTTAGGTGAATATCGTTCGATTCCAAAAGCTTCGCCACTCAACATGCATCATTTCTACCGGTTTATCACCCCTGGCGTTCGGGCACAGTGACGGCAAGCCCGTCAAGATCGGCTGAAATTCTGATCTGGCAGGAAAGGCGGCTGGTCGGACGCACATCATAGGCAAAATCCAGCATGTCTTCTTCCATAGGCTCCGGATTGCCGACCTTCTCCATCCAATCATCCGCAACATAGACATGGCAGGTTGCGCAGGCACAGGCCCCCCCACACTCCGCTTCAATGCCAGGAACAGCGTTCTTGATGGCGGTTTCCATGACCGTGGCGCCATCCTCGCCTTCCACATCGAATGTCTGATTGTCGTGCGTAGTGAATGTGATTTTTGCCATATTGATTCGATCTCGTTTACAGGAGTTTGTGAGGTTTGGAGGGTCTTCGGGAATTCATCGGTTATGTGATGTTTAGTGCGGTATCTCGGTGCTTTCAAGGGACCACAGCCATAAAGCCGCTTGTGCCGTCACAAAGCCCAAAACAGCAGGGTCGCCGCGGGATCCGGGAACAAATCAGGAATCCTCAGAGCGTTTGTTAACCATAATACCATTTTCCACAATTTGCGTTTAGAGTCTAAGTTTGAGGGCCTCAGAGTCCAGCCAGAGTCAAAAAACACCGAATTCTGCCAGTTGTTTGCCGATTTATTTCAATTTTGCTGGAAATCGTTGGGCCGCGAATGAGTCTTGGCGTTAACAAAGGCCGCTAATTGCTTATTTTTTTTGTTGTCTTGCCATTCCAAAGCGATACGATACAGGTGCGGCAAGAAGACATGGATTCTCTGAAGCACTGGATTGTTAAAATTTAAAAAAAATTTAACCAATCCCGCTTCACGCGCCCTGTTTGTCTGGCCCTGGACGGGCAGCCCAAAATTTTTATGGGACTGCCCTAATGGTGCCAAACTAATAGGTTTTGAATCCGAAGAGTGCGGTGTTGCTGGTTTTGCTTTTGTAAGGGTGTCGATTGAGACCTGAGGCAAAGCGGCCAGCATATCGGTTTTTTGCATTTCTTCCGCGGGGCAAAGAACGATTTCCTGCCTGTGTGCCAGATTTGTTGTCTGGCGTCATTGGAAGGGTTTCGAATAGGGCACGCTTATACCGGGCATTTGTACAGGCCAATCGTTTGTACAGCCCAGCTGAATGTCTGAAAATGCGCCGCTGGCGAAAATGTTTTGAGTACGAACGCGAGGCAAGACGATGGCTAAGAACTCTCCGAAGTCAAAAGGGGCCAATGATCCCGCTGTATCAGCAGTGGAAGAGGCTCTCAAAATAGATTTTGGTGCTGAGGACGCAAAGGGTGAAGGACCATCCCGTCGCGGCAGGTCACGCCGATCACGGCGTGAAGAAGAGAAAACTGCGGCCGAAGCGGAACGTAACAAACCTGGTCGCGCTTCTGGAACAGCTGCAAACGACACTGCCCCGCGTCGTGAGCGCTCTGCCTCCCGCAATCGTGCCCAACGGCCTGCCAATGATGATCGGCAGTCTGTTGGCAATATGCTTTACAGCATCAACCGCCGACCTTCGCTTATGCCATTTTGGGGTGCCCTCGCCGCCTCCGCGCTTTGGCTGCTGTTCGGTGGTATTGTTGGTAGCGCCGCCTTTGGTGATGATCTTGCCAATCTCAATGGTCTTGCCGGCCTTGGTGAAGCCCCGCATCTGTTTGCTTATTTTGTCAGCTTGATTTTGCCCGTCATCTTCTTCTGGGTGTTCGCACTTATGATCTGGCGCTCACAGGAAATGCGCATTGTTGCAAATGGCATGACCGAAGTGGCCCTGCGCCTGTCTGAGCCAGAAGATATTGCAAAAGATTCAGTTCTCAGCGTTGGCCAAGCCATTCGCCGTGAAGTTGCCGCTATGGGCGACGGCATTGAACGCGCTCTGGCACGTGCAAGTGAACTTGAAGTAATGGTTCACACCGAAGTGGCTGCGCTTGAGCGCGCCTACTCCACGAATGAAAGCCGGATTCGGTCCGTAGTGGACGAGTTGGTTTCCCAGCGAGAAGCAATTGTTCACAACTCCGAGCGGCTGCGGACTGCTATTGGTGGTGCGCGCGAAACGCTTTCTGAAGAACTTGCCAAAACCAGTGATGCGATCGCGGATCGTGTGTCTGAGTCTGGTCAGCGCGTGATTTCGTCCCTTGGTCAAAAGGGTGAGCAGATTACAATGGCTCTTGGAACCGCTGGCGAAACAATGATCTCCACACTGTCCGTGCGCGGTCAGGAACTGGTGCAGAACTTGTCCAATACCGGTCAGGAAGTAACTGCTTCACTTCAGGAAACAGGCTTGCAGGTTTCCGATACCATTTTGAAATCAAAAGACAACCTGACAGCGACGCTTATGGAGCGTTCGCAGGAAGTCAGTGGCTCGCTGGATCTGGCTGTTGAAAATGTTGTCACCCAGTTCTCTAATCAGGGTAGCAAGATTGCCGAGCGGATTGATGCCACTGGCAAATCTGCCGGTGACCAGATCTTCGCTCGCGGTACGCATCTTGCTGACCGCCTCGAAACTGCAACCACACGTCTGTCGAAAGCAATTGACGGACATGGGGAGGAAGTCACCAACCGCCTTGCCACGACCAGCGAGCAGGTTGCGGCCGCACTGGATGGGAAAACAGCGGAATTCAAAAATACGCTTGATCTTGGTGCCAAGACTGTTCGCGAAGCGCTCAACGTTAACGGAACCCAGTTGGCAACACAGATTGCGACCGTTGGTACGGAAGTTGCCAAAGCAATTTCCACACGCGGCAAGCATCTGATGAGCGAAGTGCTCAACCTGAACGATCAGATCAACATCACTCTGAACGACAAGGGTAAAGAGCTGAGTGAAGCGCTTGATGGCCGGCTGAAAGCTCTGGATACAACAATCAACGAAAACGGGGCTGCGCTGACCAGCGCCCTTGGAAGCCGTTCCAGTGAAATCGAACAGCTCTTCACATCCCGCATCGCAGATCTTGATGGCTCGATCTCCAGAC
>CAZOCA010000024.1:4673-6035 GCA_964578105.1 uncultured Pararhizobium sp. | reverse complement strand
CTCCAGACATAGCGAAGCCATGCAGTCTACAATGGCGGATCATCTGGACAACTTCACCACATCTGTCAGTGCCGCTACCGAGAAAGTCGGCGATACACTTGCTGAGCGAACCGGCGTCATGGAAGACGTTCTCGCTGGCCGCCTCAATACCTTTGAAGACAGTGTTGGTATACGCCTCGACAGTGCAGCCAATACCATTGGCAGCAAGGCGGATGCACTAGCCGAGACGCTTGAGCAACGCGCCGGTATGGTCAGCGAAGCGCTTGATATCCGCACAACTGAAATGAATGAGGCTCTGATTGAGCGCACACGTGAGATTGCCCGCGCCTTCGGTGAAGGTCAGAACGATATCACGATGACGCTTGAAGGCCGTTTCCAGGAAGTGAACGAAGCACTTTCCAATAAAACCCGCGAGATGTCAGAAGTCGTGTCCGAACGGATTCAGGAAATCAATATGGCTCTGGGCACGAAAGTGTTCGAGGTTGCTGAGAACCTGGAAGAGCGCGCAAGCATTCTGCAACAGTCCCTCTCCGCCAGCATGGAAGCCATCGGAACGGAACTCTACGAACAGGGCGAAAAAGCCAACTCCAATTTCGTGGTCAATGTTGAACAGGCAAACAACATGTTCCGCTCAACAATTACGGATGCCAGCGAAAGCCTGCTTAGCAATCTGGAACGTGCCTCAACGGGCATTTCCAGTCTGACCGAAGACCTGGATGAGAAGCTTGTCAGCCGCGTTGCTATTGCAACTGAGACACTTTCCGGATCCACATTGCTGTTGAACGAAACACTGGGTGCCCGGACAGCAGAGCTGACTGAAATTCTCGACAATAGCGGCGGATCACTGATCTCTGCCTTGCACGAGAAAGGTCTTGATCTGTCAACACAGCTCCGCACCGCAGGTTCAACCATTGTTGATACCTTCTCCCAGCAGGGTGAAGACATTGCCGCGGCAATTGCCGCATCCAGCGAGAACGCACGTGCGCGCCTGTTGGATGGCAATCAGGAACTTCTGGCAAATATTGAAGACCAGGGTGCCGCTGTTGTTCAAAAACTGTCAGATAGCGGTCAATCCATTCTGCAGCTTAGCGAACAGGCCACAGAGCGTCTTGTTGGCGTAAACACAGACTTTATATCTACCCTGCAGGCCCTGAGCGATCAGGCCGTCGAGCGTCTGAGTGAAACCAGCCGTCAAGCGGTCGAGCAGAGCGATGCAGCCCGTACCCGTATTGCTGATGCCAATCAGGAACTTGTCGCCGCTCTCGCATCACAGGGCGACGATGTTACCGGTCGCCTCAACGAAAGCGGTCGTGTTGCGATCCAATACGCTCAAGAAGCACCTCTCCGAATTCCAGAAGCCAA
>CAZOCA010000024.1:0-4663 GCA_964578105.1 uncultured Pararhizobium sp. | reverse complement strand
GTACTGGCCGCAACTCTGTCTTCACAAAGCGAAGAAGCGACAGAACGCTTGAGCGAGAGCGGTCGTGTTGTGGCTCAATTAGCTGAAGAAGCCCGCTCGCGTATGTTGGACAGCAGTGAGCAGCTTATCAGCGCACTTGCGACCCAGACTGATGCATCTGCTGACAAGCTTGACCAGACCAACCGCGCAGTTGGGCTGTTGGCCGAAGAAGCTAATGCACGCATGATGGAAAACAACGACAAGCTGATTACCGCCCTCGCCACTCAGAGCGAAGAAGCGGTCAATCGTCTGGACGACAGCGGTCGTGCGATTGCGCAACTTGCCGAGGAAGCCCGCTCCCGCATGCTTGACAGCAATCAGGAACTGGTTTCAACGCTCAAGACTCACGCTGAAATGGCTGGTCTGCAGTTTGATGAAGGTAACCGTATGGTTGCCGAACGTCTTGACGATACCAGCCGTGGATTGCTGGATGCCTTCAACGAACGCGGTCGTGAGATTGCGGAAATCATGACAGGCGCCACCAGCGACTTCATCTCCAAGATGACTGATCAGTCTGATCAGGCGGCAAACCGCTTGAGTGAAAGCAGCCACAGCGTGTTGGCAGCTCTTGATACACAGAGCAGTGAAGCCGTTGAGCGCCTGTTGGCTGCGAGCCAGAACACTGTTGTCAATCTTGAGCAGACCTCAATGGAAGCTGCGGAACGGGTGTTTAACAACAGCGAATCCATGGCTAACACAATGACAGAGCGCAGCCGTGAAATTGCTGAAACAATTTCCGCGTCATCCACTTCTCTGGTTGAGTTGCTGGATAGCCGCAGCACCGAAGCGATCAGTCTGCTCAGCAACGCAAATGAACGCCTGCGTGATGATGTTGAATCCATGGTGTCTCGCCTTGAGAACGCCAATTCCGGCCTTCAGCAGGTTCTGGCATCTGCGCATGAGCAATTGGGTTCAGTGGAAGATGGACTTGGTGCCCGCGCAGAAGAGTTCCGCACGACACTTGCCAAGGCGCTTGAAGAAAGTCAGGCCTCAACGGATGCAATTTCCGGACAGGTTGGTATTCTTCAGGATGTCTCGAGTAATGTGCTTGGCGGCATGACCGGACTGGCAGAGAAAATTGAAACACAGATCAAATCTCTTGCCGAAGTGTCCGGTCGTCTCGACAACAGCAACGACACCATCGAAGATACCTTCCAGACACGCTATGCGGTTCTGGAACAGGTTGCCCAGGGCATCATGCAGAAATCAGACGATGTTGAGACACGCATGCGTGCCTTCTCAAGTCTGATTGCTGAAACCCTTGCCGGTGCTGAAGATCGTGCTGAGCAGATTGGCATCAATCTCAGCCGTAATGCCGAGAAGGCAACTCGCGGTGTTGTCGAACAATTGGCAGCGATGAGCACAGCGGCTGGCGCAGAAGGCAACAAAGCCTCTGAAGCAGTTCGTCTTGCGCAGTCTGAACTGACTGAGGGTATCGCCAATGCAATATCTGATGCGACATCGCGCTTCAAGGATGCAACGGTTGAAATGCGAGCCACAGCAGAATCCATGCAGTCTGAATTGAATGCCGTACGGGCTGATCTGAAGAAAGCAACTGTTGAACTGCCTGAAGAAACTCGTGAGAATATGGCCACTATGCGCCGTGTTGTCGCCGAGCAGATTCAGGCGCTGTCTGATCTGTCGGACATTGTAACGCAGCATGCCCGTCCAAACTCCTCGGCCGGCACATCGGCAGCCATTGCGGCGGCAGGCAGCCGCCCTGCCCCAACGGCCAAAGAAACGCCAGCGCCGGCAGCTAAAGCTGCAAGACCTGCACCGGCTCCGGTAAAGCCAGCCGCAGCTAGCAGTGCTAACAAGGATGGCGAAAAGAAGAGTGCGGGCTGGGTCAGCAGTCTTCTGGAACGTGCATCAACCGATGATGACCGTGAGGTTGGCGAGCAACTTGGCAAGCGTGAAGAGCGCAAGGAGCCAAAAGCTGAAGAGGTGAAACGCAGCGAGCCGGAAATGGTGGAATCACTGAATTCCCTGTCTGCGGATATTGCCCGGGCCATAGATCACTCAACATCTGTTGAGTTGTGGGAGCGCTACAATCGTGGGGAACGCAATGTCTTCACCCGTCGCCTCTACACGATCCAGGGTCAGAAAACCTTCGACGACATTCGCCGCAAGTTCCAGAATGATGGTGAGTTCCGCTCTGCGGTAAACCAGTATATCGAAGACTTTGAGCGCCTGATGGGTGAAGTGACAGACAAGCACGGCGATGCCGAATTGACTGACAAATATCTCACATCGGATACAGGTAAAGTCTACACCATGTTGGCACATGCCAGCGGCAAGTTGAGCTAGAACGGCTCACTTCTGAGACCTGCTCAAGGCCTCAATACAAATGAAAATAAAAATCCGCGGGTGCTTCGGCCCCGCGGATTTTTTGTGCTTGTGGAGAAGGTTGCAAATATCTCAAATCGCCCTGAGTGTTGCAGCAATCCACTCGGGAAGGGAAAGACTGTTACTGCCTTGATTGTGGTGGCGGCATGACAGATCGCAGTTGGTCTTCTGAAATTCCCAGCTTTTCTGCGGCTTCAGCAAAATTGGGTGGTGGGCCGCCAAGTGCGTCCCGCAATGCATCTACCGACACACCCAATTCGGCAGCAGCCTGAGACAGATCAGGCTCCGCCCCTCCTCTGGGAGGCCTTTGCCCACCATTCGATTGGGCCAAAATAAGTAGGTCACTCATGACAGTTGTATCTTTATGAGCAGCCGCTTGGATAAGATGGCTGTCATATGCGTGGCTATTGGTGTTCTGAAGCACCAAATCAGGCGAAGTCTGATCTGATGCAAACGCCTCGGGCGTTGCAAATACGCTCAAGGCGGCGATCGCCAATGAGACTTGCAACAGGCGGGTTGCTGGTTCGGAGGAACGAATTGCACGGTTTGCCTGAGTGCAATTCACCTGCTTGGTTTGGGAGGGTATCATCACGAAAATATCCTTTCTTTTCAGTGATATAAACTGACTAGAATGGAACTGTGTATTGTATGTGGAGCTTGTTGGGCTCTTTGAAGGCATCTTCAAGGACAGGCTCAGGAAGACGTTGGAGACACCGGAATTCCCACCATACCATCTGCCAATACGCTGAGTGACCGTTATGACCTCCCCTGCCCGCATCCCTGTCCCCAAGATAAACAGAACAGGCCAAACTTTGGAAATTGGTGTTGAAATGCTTTGGATTTAAAGAACTGGCTTTGACTTAACGAACAATGAAGCATCTGTCGGGACAGATTTCGGATCACAGCGGCAAAGGTTGCTACAGTCTAGCCTGTTGTTTTACGGTTGGGCCTGTAAGTTGGAACTTTGCACTTGACCGGGCCAGAAATTTTGTTCTCCAGGGAGACTGCTCAATAACTGAAATTTTGTGGGCGCGCCTTTGATGAGATCATAAATCGAGGAGTGACGATGCGTTTCTGCCAAAGGACTATTTGGAGCGTTCTGGTCGGCTTGCTTGTTGTGGGAGTTGTTTTTTCACCCGTCACAGCGCTCGCTCAGGACTATGATCTGGAGCGGATTACAGAAATATCCCAACCGGGACAAACCTCAACGAACACCTTGCAATCAGGGTTCGCGCGTCTTTCCGTCACGCGCAGTGGATTATATCAGATTTCGATTTCTGATCAGGGAAGCATCAACCTTTTTTCATTTCCCTCTGCAGAGGGTCAGGCAAATTCAAAGGCCGTTCCCAAATTGCTACGATCATCTGCCCCCTCGCTCACAGGCGACCGGCTTGAGGATCTACTGCTGGAGCGCGGGCGCCCGTATCTCCTGCAAGTCAAATCAGACAAGCCGCAGGCAATATCCCTTGAACTCATGATGCCTTTGGAAGATGTCCCTGAATTTGATGATTCGGACAAATCATCGATTTCGACTTTAAAGCCAGGCCAGCTGTTTAGGTTTCGACCCGAAAAATCCATCGAATTGAAACTGCAGGCTGAAACAACGACCGGGCTTCTTGTGGAGGCGATACGCGAACCTGGCTTAAAGCTGGCTGCCAGGCTGGGAAGTTGGCACTTTGCTTCGGGCGGTATCTTTCCCCTGCATCTTGACCGCGAGATAGGCCTGCGTGTCGATGCTGTAAAGCGAGCCGACCAGAGTTTCGCGCCGATCATAGTCAGGGTGCTTGAGGCAAGCGACCACCAGGAGATCGAACCAAATTCAGAAAGAGAAGGCGGCACGCCAAGGGACCTTGAGACAGTTGGCGAAGATGGGTTCACAGCGTCTGGCAATTTGCTGGCAAAACAAGACCGTGATGCGTTTGAATTCTTACTGGAAGAGACCGCATTCTGGAATTTGAGCCTCAACACGGATCGTGACGAGGACGTTGAACTGGTATTTGAACTGCTTGGTCCACAGGCAGCGGGCGAAATACTGAAATTGAAGACATGGTCCGGGCAAGCGTTTCGAAACGGTCTGGAACTGCCTGGCGGCAAGTATCGCATCACGATCAATGGATCTCCTGATCGTCCCCTAGGTTACGAATTGCGCTTTGACCCAGGCACCCAGCCAACGCCAGCGGCTGGCCGTGAACCCGATGATACAGCGATGTTCGCACGTGAACTGGCGGTGGACGGTGCCGGGAGACGGCAGCTGTCCGGCGATGCGCCTGCCATCGAG
>CAZOCA010000023.1:0-13368 GCA_964578105.1 uncultured Pararhizobium sp. | reverse complement strand
AGATTGTTCTGACCCCGATTAAGGAAGATCCTACCCGGGTAGCAGCACTTCTCGCCGGAGATGTTGATTTCATCGCTCCGGTGCCACCAACAGATCTGAAGCGTGTTGAAGAAAATACCGGCACAAACCTGATCACTATGCCCGGCACCCGGATCATCACATTCCAGATGAACCAGGATCGCGTAGAAGCGTTCAAGGATGCTCGCGTACGTAAAGCAATCGACTATGCCGTGAACAATGCTGGTATCGTTGATCGCATCATGCGTGGCTTTGGTACCGTTGGTGCACAGGCCAGCCCTGCTGGTTATCTGGGCTACAATGCTGAACTGACCCCACGTTTCGATGTGGAAATGGCTCAGTCCCTGATGAACGAAGCTGGATACGCCGATGGCTTCTCGATCACCATGATGGCGCCAAACAACCGTTATGTGAACGATGACAAGATTGCTCAGGCAGTTGCGTCAATGCTGTCAAAAATCAACATCAAAGTTGACCTGCAAACGATGCCGAAGGCTCAATACTGGCCTAAATTCGACGAGCGCGCAGCTGACATGATGATGATTGGTTGGCATGCAGATACGGAAGATAGTGCGAATTTCCATCAGTTCCTGTCTGCTTGCCAGGACGACGCTACAGGAAATGGTCAGTACAATTCCGGTGCCTATTGCAATGCAGAAGCTGACGCATTGATGAATGCTTCCAACAGCGAAACCGACATGGCGAAGCGTGGGGAAATGCTGCAGAAGCTGGAAGGAATTCTGTATGATGAAGCAGCCTTTATTCCGCTGCATTGGCAGAATCTGGCTTGGGGCGCCCGCGAAGGCATCCACGCTGAAAAAATCGTGAACGCACTGAACTTCCCATACTTCGGCGATCTTGTTGTCGATAAGTAAGTCTCAGTTAGTTTGATCATCTTCCGGGGCGAGCCAAAATCGCTCGCCCCGGAAGGCCGTTTGCAACCACCGCTTTTCATCAGCATTCTTCGCGACTCAACGAAGGGGCAACGACAAGTGGGATAACAGGTTAAGAGAGTATGCTCGCCTACCTCGTGAAACGTGTTTTCCAAGCCGTTGCCGTGATGTTCGTAATCTCACTCATTGGCTTCGCTATTCAGGATAATCTCGGAGATCCACTGCGCGAATTGCTCGGGCAGTCTGTCTCTGAAGAAGTGCGGCAGGAGCTGCGCGAGGAATTAGGCCTGAACGATAGTTTTGTGATTCAATACACCCGCTTTCTTGGCAAAGCGCTTCAGGGCGATTTGGGCACCAGCTATTTTTTCAAGGAACCGGCACTTGATGTCATTTTGAAGAAGCTTCCGGCCACTTTGGAACTGGTTCTCGGGGCGACGTTCATAATCGTTGGTTTTTCGGTGCCGCTGGGTGTTTACACCGCGATCCGACCCAACACGATCCTCAGCCGTATCATCATGGGTCTGTCTATTATCGGAATATCGGTTCCGGTGTTTCTGACGGCAATTTTGATGATTTATGTATTTGCTGTTGGCTATGGTTGGTTTCCATCATTTGGCCGTGGCGATGTGGTCCATGTCTTTGGCTATTGGGAAACCAATTTTGCGACGCTTGATGGCTGGTCCCATATCTTCCTGCCGTCGCTCGCCTTGGCTTCAATCATGCTGCCCTTGTTCATACGCCTGATCCGGTCAGAGATGATGGAAGTGCTGCAAAGTGAGTATGTCAAATACGCCAGAGCCAAGGGGATTTGGCCTTGGCGCATCTATTTTGTCCATGCACTCAAAAACACGCTCTTGCCGGTGATTACCGTTGGCGGTGTGCAGATCGGAACCATGGTGGCCTATACAATTCTCACGGAAACTGTGTTTCAGTGGCCGGGAATGGGGTTCATGTTTCTGGAAGCTGTAAACAGGGTCGATACGCCGCTGATCGTCGCCTATCTGATTGTCGTCGGTTTCATTTTTGTTGTTACGAATACCATCGTTGATCTGATCTATGGGTTGGTAAATCCCATGGTCAACCTTGCAAGGATGGGGGCATGAGCACTTTGGAAACAACCCCGCCGCCCCCACTTTGGGCCCGCATATGGGACTCCAATATGGGCTACAGCTTCCGGCGCAATCCGGTTGCCGTCGTCTCTCTTATCATATTCGTTGCCGTTACACTGATGGCCATTTTCGCGCCGCTGGTTGCGCCGTTTGATCCATATGATCCGGCGCAGATCGACATCATGAACAGCGAGTATCCCCCTATCTGGATCGAGGGTGCCGATCCGAATTTCCTGTTCGGGACCGATGATCAGGGCCGGGATCTATGGTCCACGATCCTCTATGGCACCCGTCTTTCGCTTTTGATTGGACTATGTGCTGTCGCTTTGCAGGCGTTCCTCGGCATCACCATCGGTCTGATAGCCGGCTATGTTGGCGGTCGGCTGGACAGTCTGCTAATGCGGCTGGCAGATATTCAACTGTCCTTCTCTACTTTGATGGTCGCGATCATCTTCCTGGCTGTCACGCAAGCCATGTTCGGATCAGAGACGTTCAACCAATACGCCATCTATTTCCTGATCGTGGTCATTGGCGTGGCCGAGTGGCCGCAATATGCGCGAACAGTGCGCGCAACGGTGCTTGCAGAGAAGAAAAAAGAATATGTCGACGGCGCCCGGGTTCTGGGGTTTGGCCCGTTACGCATTATGGTGCGGCACATCCTGCCAAATTCCATGTCACCCATCTTCGTGATTTCTACAGTCCAGGTGGCAAACGCTATTATTTCAGAAGCTTCGCTTTCCTTCCTCGGATTGGGCATGCCGCCAAGCCAACCCTCACTTGGGTCGCTGATTTCCTCCGGTTTCGATTATATCTTCTCCGGCAGTTGGTGGATTACCGCAATCCCCGGCGTGGTGCTCGTGGTTCTGGTTCTCGTCATTAATTTGTTGGGGGACTGGATGCGTGATGTTCTGAACCCAAAATCGTTTAAAGGATAAGCGCAATGACATTGCTTTCAGTGCGCGATCTGACGGTTAAATTCGCCACGCGTGACAGTTCGGTGACCGCACTGAACCAGATCAGCTTCGATCTGGCGAAAGGTGAACGTCTTGGGATTGTGGGGGAGTCGGGTGCGGGTAAATCCATCACCGGATTTTCCTTGATGAATTTGCTCAGTCGCCCGGGTTTCATCGACAATGGGACAATTCTATTCCAGGGCGACGATATCGTTAAAATGTCCGAATCGCAGATGCGCTCTATTCGCGGCAATCAGATGGCGATGATTTTTCAAGATCCGATGGTCACGCTCAATCCGGTGCTGACAATCGGACAGCAGATGGTTGAAACCCTGAGGGCCCACCGTAAGCTCAGCCAAAAAGAAGCCGAGCAGATCTCGATTGTCAAATTGCGCGAGGTCTACATTCCCTCGCCTGAAGAGCGCCTGGACCAATATCCGCACGAATTATCCGGAGGGATGCGACAACGCATTGTTATCGCGATCGCACTCTTGCTGGATCCGCAATTGATCATCGCTGATGAACCTACAACAGCGCTTGATGTAACGATCCAGGCCGACATCATGGAACTGCTATTGGAACTGTGCCAGTCAAACAAGGTTGGGCTCATTCTGATCACCCACGACCTTGGGGTTGTCAGCCAGATGACCGAACGCACATTGGTCATGTATGCGGGCAGGATCATTGAAGCGGGGCGCACACGCGAGATCATCAATGATCCACAGCATCCCTATACGCAGGGGCTGATCAACGCCTTGCCACAACAGACCCAGCCCGGCAATCCGCTTAAGCAAATTCCGGGCAATATGCCATCGCTGACGGCCATTCCAAACGGATGTGCTTTCAATCCCCGGTGCGAATACGCCTTGGACCACTGCCGCACCACGGTTCCGGAAATCGTGCAATACGCCCATGTTAAAGTCGCTTGTCATGAGGTCAGTCGCCTGCACAGCGACAAATCTGAGGAGCGCAGCGCATGAATGATATGAACCCTGCCCAACCTCTGCTGGAACTTAAAAGCCTTGAAAAACGATTTGAGCTGGATCGTGGTTTTCTTGAAACCATCAAGTTCCGAAGCGGGAAGATCGTTCGCGAACGCCGCGAGGTCCATGCGGTCAACAATATCTCGCTGAATGTGGAACGTGGCGAGGCGCTGTGTGTGGTGGGAGAAAGTGGCTGTGGAAAGTCCACGGTTGCCCGTTTGATCGCTGGTCTGTTGACACCAAGTGGTGGCGAAATCCATTATGAAGGGGAGCGTATCGACAATCGCTCACGCCATGCGATGATGCCCCTGCGCAAGAAGATGCAGATGATTTTTCAAAATCCCTATGCATCACTCAATCCGCGGATGACCATTCAGCAAGCGCTCGAAGAACCTGTGCGCTACCACAATCAGGAAATGTCCAAAAGTGATGTGGTGGAAAAGGTTGCGACAGTTATGCGCTCGGTCGGCGTCGATCCCAGTTGGGCGAAACGCTATCCGCATGAATTGTCAGGCGGTCAGCGCCAACGCATTGCGATTGCCCGTGCCTTAACTGTCGATCCCGAATTCATTATTGCCGATGAACCAATTTCTGCGCTGGATGTATCCATTCAGGCTCAGGTTCTCAACCTGATGCTGGAGGCTAAAAACCAGCGCGGGCTAACCTACCTGTTCATCACCCATGATCTGAGCGTGGTTCAGCACTTTGGCACACGTGTTGCTGTTCTCTATCTCGGGTCCGTCTGTGAATTGGCTGATACCGCCACGCTGTTTGAGAACCCCAAACACCCCTACACAAAAGCTTTATTGTCGGCTGTGCCTCAACTGAAAGATGATCATCCGAACCACATTCGGCTCAAGGGCGAAATTCCAACGCCGATTAATTTACCGCCAGGGTGCCCATTTGAAAGCCGTTGTGCATATGCCAATGATCGTTGTAGGGTTGAACAGCCCAGACCGCTACAACAAGCTGATGGTTCCATTGTGGCCTGTCATGCGGTTGAAGAAGATCGGTTGGAAAGCTGAATCCCGTAATTCGCTGAACGGACTACAAAATTGGACATAGCCTGGCTGAAAGATTTTGAAGCTTTGGTCGCTCAAAGAAATTTTTCCCGTGCGGCCGAAGAGCGTAATGTCAGCCAACCAGCTTTCTCCCGCCGTATCCGTGCATTGGAAGAGGACGTTGGTGTCAAGCTGATTGACCGCCAGACACTCCCTCTGTCGTTGACCTCTGCCGGTGAAGTCTTTCTGCCGCAGGCGCGCAGCATGTTGCGGACCTACCATGAGACGTTAGAGCGCTGTCAGACGGTTGATGCAGCTGCTGAACATGTCATCCGCTTTGCCACATCCCAGTCGCTCTATATGACTCATTACAAGACCCACATCGCGCCACTGGTTGAAGAGGGAGGTTTGGACATTGATCTGAACTCCACGAGTTGGTCTGCAGACCAATTCGTAACCGCATTGCAGCAGCGCTATTGCGATGTGATTTTGACTTATTGGCACCCCGCGATGGATTTTCTGGCGCCCCTTGAGGTCGGAAAGTGTGACTATTTGATCCTGTCGCGGGATGATTTTTTACCTGTGTCCAAAACAGATGCAACCGGTCCAATACACAGTTTTCAAAAAAGCGATAAGAAGCCTGTTTCCCTGCTGTCTTATGGAACGGCTTCCGCGCTGCGTGCCGTTCTGGACTTCACGCTTCGACAGAATATTGATGGTCCCAAAATCCTGGTGGTTAACCAGAACGCATTGGCGATATCTGTAAAGGCGATGATCATGGAAGGTTTCGGAATGGGCTGGCTGCCTCGGGAAATGTGCAAGGACGAGCTGTCGAGCGGCCGGCTCCAGATTGTTGGTGACGAGAACTATATCAGCCAGCTGGAAGTGCGCCTGTATCGCGCCCGGGAAAACACAAAGCCGACTTTGAACAGGCTTTGGGACGAAATGAAAGCAATCGTGGAAACTGGCGAAACTGACGAAACTGGCGAAATCGGCGAAACTGGCGAAACCAGCGCAAGCTTGCTTCAGGAGCAGTAGAGAATGGATTGTGCCTGGATGGCAGCCGATCTGGCGATTGTCACAATCTCGGGGTCTCAACGGAAGGAAGACCACTGATAGACTTCAATTCCTGAAACGCCCGGATCCCCCAAATGCCAGCCTCACGTCCAAGGCCGGACGATTTTGTGCCACCAAAGGGGGCTCCCAATGCCCGGCTGTTGCCGTTCACTTGAATCATTCCGGCATTGATACGCCGAGCGGCCTCATTGGCCATGTGCGCATTGCTGGTCTGGATATAGGCCGCAAGCCCATAGGCTGAATGATTGGCTTTCAGGACCGCATCATCCAGATCTCGAAATGGCATGATGGCCAGAACCGGGCCAAAAACCTCCTCACGCGCAACAACCATATCCGGTGTGACGTCAACCAGGACCGTTGGTCGGACAAAATAGCCCTGGTTCAAGCCATCAGGCCTGCCGGGTCCGCCGGAGACGCATCTGGCACCTTGTTCAATGGCTTTTTCAATAGAGTTTTGAACCCGCACAAACTGCGCTTGGTTGATCAACGGTCCCATATGAGGGCCTGGTTTATGTGGCGCGTCGACACGGTAAGTATCTGCCATTTCGGCGGCCAGAGTTACAACATCATCGTAAATGCCGGCCTCTACCAGCATCAGTGAGGCTGCATTACAGGATTGGCCGGCATTTCGGAAACAATGGGCAACGCCTTGTCGAACAGCAGTTGCGATGTCGCAATCGGCAAACAAAAGGTTGGGCGATTTTCCACCAAGTTCCAGTGTTAGCCGGCGAAAGCCCACAGAAGCTGCTGCTGCCACCGATTGTCCGGCGCGCGTCGAACCGGTGAAAGAAATCGCCGAGACCCGTTCATTGGCCGTCAACAATTCTCCGCTTTCCGCTCCCCCGATCAGAAAATTGAAAACGCCCGGGGGCAGCCCCGTCGCCTCCATACATTGCGCAAATAAGCGGCCGGTCAGGGGTGTCAGCTCGGATGGTTTCAAAACCATGGTACAGCCTGCCATCAGTGCTGCACCGACCTTCAGCGCGATCTGGTTGAGCGGCCAGTTCCATGGCGTAATCAGCGCTGCAACACCAACTGGCTCGTAGCGCACACGATGCTAGGGGTCATCAGCAATGGGCGTATCGATCTCACCCTGCATAGTCATTGCTTCTACAAAGCCGTGCAGGTGCGCAAGCGATGCTTCCACCTGATGGGCTTTGCAAAAATCAATCGGTGCACCCATTTCCTGAGAGATGGTCTGAGCAAACTGATCCCGTCTGTGCTCGATTTCGCCAATCAGCCGGTGAAGATAGCTCAACCGTTCTGATACAGATGTTTCCAGCCAACCCCGCGCCAACGCAGAATGCGCGGCCTCGACCGCCTTGGTAACATCCTTCGCGCCGGCAAGTGGCACGCGGCAGCGCACAAGTTCCGTCGCCGGATCAGGCAGTTCAAGTGTTTTCGCGGCTTCAGGGGTAACCCAGCAGCCATCCACATAATGGTGAAAGTCGAGGTTCATCACGTGGGCTTAGAGGTTTAGGGGCAGGGGAGAAAGCAAATAAATTTGATGAACTCATGAACGGTTCGAAAGCTTATGAGCCCCCTGGAGCGTTTGTTGTTTATACAGGATCGCCCTAGAGCAAATTGCGCGCGGAAGCTTCGCGGCGATAGTCGCTCACAGCATCTGCAAATTTGGAAAGGTCCCATTCCAACAGGCGCATCTGGCCACTGCGGTCAGCGAACTCCTGAATGAGCACATCACCTCCTGCCATATGAGTCAGCATGTCTTGTGCAGCCATATTGGCGAGCGTGCAGGGGGATGTGTCCAGGCACCCGTCCTCGGCGCTCCAGACCGTCTCTCCCTGCCGTTCGACACGCAATCCGTTTTCGCTATAGCGAACGCCGCGTTCAAAGCCGAGTTCGATTTGTGTCTGCTTGTCCTGCGTGTATGCGAACACAAAGCTGGCCATAAATAACGGCCGCGGTGAGAACACTTCGACGTAACGCAAGTAGCACCGCTGTCGCAGCGCTCCGGCCTCCATACGTTCATCACACACACTGTCCCACAGACCGAAAGAAGCATAATGCTTTGCCACCCAGTCGGAAGCCGTGTCATTTCCTGACCGGTCCTGCGCTGAAACCTGAAACGGGGTTACAAGAGCAACCGCGAGAAGCAATGTTTTGAGCATATCTGTTCTCCCATGTGTGGCAGAACATTGAACCGCAATAGAAGCCTGCACATCAAACAAACTCTTGTCACGTCACCGTGATCGTGTGGGCTTTCATCCGATGATGGGTGGGCCTATAAACGGGCGTTGTGACTCGCACGTGGCGATGAATTTTCAGAAAAGCTCTTTCCAATGACCGCGGTAGAACCTTCCAATTCAAAGGCAGCCATTTGGATGGCAGGCTGGCTGACAGCCATGCTGACCATGGCCGTCGCAGGGCGTGAGGCGGTCAGTCAGATTGGCGCCTTTCAGGTCATGGAACTGCGCGCCATAATTGGCATGTTTTTGCTTTACCCGCTGGTACGTATCAATGGTGGTTTTGCCGGGATGAAGACCGCGCATCCCTGGCGTCATATCTGGCGCAACACGGTGCATTACGGAGCGCAATTCGGATGGTTGGTGGCCATCACGATGATCCCTTTGGCTCAGGTCATTTCAATTGAATTCACCATGCCAATCTGGACAGCTCTTCTGGCTGTTTTCTTTCTCGGCGAGAAAATGAACAGCTGGAAAATTGCCGCTGTGGTGCTCGGGCTGGTCGGCGTCTGGATCATTGTCAGGCCAAGTGCTGATGGTGTGGAGCCGGGCCAGCTGATCTCGCTGGTGGCAGCTGTCGGATTCAGTATCTCGGTGATTTTTGTCAAAGCCCTGACACGCACCGAAAGTGTTGTCCGCATTATCTTCTGGATGCTGGTGATCCAGGGTATCATCGGTCTTATACCGGCCCTGCTTTTTTGGCAGCCCATACCCAACAACCTTTGGGGCTGGATTCTTCTGGTTTCGATCTGCGGGACATTTTCCCATTATTGCATGGCGCGCGCCATGACTTTTGCCGATGCCACCATTGTGGTGCCCATGGATTTTCTGCGTGTACCTTTGACAGCCTTGGTGGGCTGGCTGGTATATAGTGAAGCAATTGATGTCTACACTGTTATCGGCGCTGCCTTGATCCTGTCCGGCAATTTACTGAATCTCAGGAAATCTGCACCGCCAGTGCAACAGCAAGCGCACATGTGAAGAGCCGACCATGACATGACAGATCTTCAAATAAAACAGGCAAGCCAGAACGAATTCGCGACCGCCATCAGCTGGGCGGCTGACGAAGGCTGGAATCCAGGATTGGATGATTTGGCCGCCTTCCACCAGACCGATGCTGACGGGTTTTTGATGGGGTGGAAAAACGACAAGCCGGTGTCCTGCATTTCGGTCGTACGCTATGGGAAAACACATGGCTTTCTGGGCTTCTACATTGTCCATCCCGATTGGCGCGGTTCCGGCGTTGGAATGGACACCTGGAACGCCGGTATGGCGCATCTGAAAGACCGCATTGTCGGGCTTGATGGTGTGGCTGAGCAGCAACAGAATTATGCCAGGAGCGGGTTTCAGTTTGCTGGAACAAATATTCGCTTCACTGGCGTGCCTGAACGTCATGTTTCCAGCTTGGAACATTCAGACATCCGGCCTGTCGAACACATCAACAAGCTTGATATACTCAACTACCAGAAACCGTTTTTCCCGGCAGATCGTGATGATTTCATTGCACGCTGGGTGCTCCCGTCAACCGTTGGTGCCAAACCGCCGTCACGCCAAAGCCTGGCGGCCTTTGAGGGCGATAAACTAACCGGTTTCGGGACGATCCGCACATGCCGAAACGGCTACAAGATAGGCCCGCTTTTCGCCGATGACGAGCGGGTAGGGGCCGCACTCTTTCGCTCATTATGTATGACCACGCCGAATGATGCGGAAATCTCGCTTGATGTGCCTGAGGGCAATCAAGCCGCGATGGCCTTGGCGCAGAGCTTCGGGCTGCAGCCGGTTTTTCAAACGGCACGTATGTGGAAGGGCGACAAGCCGGATCCACAGACCCATCGAACTTTTGGACTGACAAGCTTTGAACTGGGGTGAACCCTCAGCGATCTCTAGTTGAGCGACGCCGTTTGGTTTGCAAAGCCAACAGAGATGGACAAAGAACCCTCATTCACAAGCCATTTGCGCAAGGTAAAGGTGCGGCCACCTTTTGCATGCATCGGGTCGTTCTCGGTCAGCGATTTAGCTTCTTCCAGCGAGGCTGCACGGTAGATGATCATTCCACCGCCACTCATTTGCTCTCCGCTGGCATCAGACAAAGGGCCGGCCATAAACAGCTTGCCTTCTGATTCCATCTGTTTTTGGTAGGCAAGGTGCTCAGGCAAAATTTCAAGCATTTGTGGTGGTGCCATGGCTGGCGTTGATTCAACAATGTAAAGTTCAAACGCCAATGAACCCCGCGCCCGCGCGGTTTCCCGATATTCTGACCACAATGGCATATTCAACACTCCTCAAAACCTGTTTTCCCAACTGGGTATGTCGGCCAGCATACAGAGTTTTTAGAAAAACAAAATATCGATATTAATTTACGTTTCGAAATAAATGTGGGTATTTTCTAGAAAATTTGGTGCGGATCGAACAGCCAACTTTGCCTCAATCGGGCAAAGTCTGTTTTCACAGTGAAACCACGCGCCTTTCGCTACAAGGACAGCCATGCATGAATGCTAATGCGCCTCAGGGACAGGATCTGGAACAAGCGCGGACACACGCGCAGGAAGATGTGCGCGATCTGCGATCCAAAATCAGCCATTTGGGTGAAGATGAAATAGGGTTGATGTTGACCCGTGCGCGGTCTCACTATGCATGGCAGGATAAACCTGTAACCGATGAACAGCTGAAACAGATTTACGACATTACAAAAATGGGATCGACCAGCATGAATTGCTGTCCAGCTCGTTTTGTTTTCGTAAAATCCGCTGAAGGCAAGGAACGTTTGGCAAAGGCGCTGAAGCCCACCAACGTGCCAAAAGTCATGAAGGCACCGGTCACTGCGATCATTGCTTTCGACAAGGAATTCTGGACCGAACTTCCACGACTGTTCCCCCATGAAGATCGTCGGGGTCACTTCCGTGACAAGGAAAAGCATTCATATGTCACCGCCTTCCGCAATTCGACGCTTCAGGGCGGCTACTTCATGATGGCTGCGAGAGCCATTGGTCTGGACACCGGGCCAATCTCGGGTTTTTCCAATGAGGTCGTGGACGCAGAGTTTTTTGCCGGCACAACAATCGTCTCGAACTTCCTGTGTAATTTGGGTTACGCGGACGAGTCTGCCTTGTTCCAGCGTTTGCCACGTTTTGACTTCGGGGATGTCTGTGAATTCGCCTGATAAATAGGAACGTGTCGAATGGGAGGTGATACGACAATGCAATCAAAAACCACAGTAAAACTGCGCGCTTCGGCCGTCAGTCCGTCTCATTCATTGTCAAACATCTCTGTGCGGGATGTACGTTTTGCAATTGATGAGCCAGTGGAACGTGGCGGCACAAATCTTGGCCCGACCCCCACGGATACCGCACTAAGCGCCCTGGTTGGCTGCACCAATGTAATTGGACACAAATGTGCTGATGTCTTGGGCGTTGATATAGGCCATCTGACGATCTCTGCAGTTTGCGATTTTGACCGGTTGGGCGTTACTTTGCAGCAGGAAGTTGATGTCCCATTCGTTAAAATACTTCTGACTGTGGAATCCGACGGTCCGGCCACGCAATCAGAACTGGATCTTGTTTCAGCGGAAGTTGGGAAATATTGCCCTTTGGCAAAATTGTTCCGGCAAGGTGGAACAATTATTGAAGAAAACTGGAAGTCAACACACAGCTGATCTTAAAATAAAGCTCAGCACACTTTGGAGGAAGCACAATGAGTACAATGACTTTACGCCGTGCCATGCTGTCGGCGGTTGTGTCTGCAGGTCTGTTTGCCGGACTGCATGCGCAATCTGCAAGCGCAACAGAAACCATCAACATGATTGCAATAGATGGGTATCCAGACCGATCCATGTGGGTCAAGGAATTCTCCGGATTCTTTATTCCACGGGTGAATGAAGAACTGGCTGCCACAGGCAATTATAAGATTGAATGGCAGGAAGCTTATGGCGGTACAATCGTCAAGCCACGCGGTGTGCTGGAAGGCATCAAGCTTGGCCTTGGTGACATTGGCATCGTGACAACTATTTTCCACAATTCTGCACTGCCAAGTCAGGGTATTTCAGCGGTTACGCCATTTGTCTCCGCCGATGCCCGTGTGGTCGCAAAAGCGGTTGATGAGATCGCAAAAGAATTCCCGCAGATGGCAGCTGAGCTGGATGCAGAGAACCAAGTATATCTGGCAACCGGTGTGGTGCTTGATACCTATCAGATCTTCTCAAAGACGCCGATCAACGCATTGTCCGATTTGGGTGGCATGAAAGTAGCTGGCGCTGGCTATAATCTGCGGTATCTGGAAGGCATTGAAGGTGCTGCCGGTGTGCGCGGTGGCCTGCCGAATTTCTACAACATGATTCAAACCGGTGTTGTTGATGCTGCCATGCTATGGCCAGAAGCTGCAAAAACATTCAAGATCGCTGAAGTTGCGCCATACATGCTGAAGGCTGACCTTGGTGCTGTGAATTCCAAAACCGTTACAGTCAACAAGGACGTTTGGAACAGGCTGCCAGACGAAGTGAAGACAGCTCTGCAGAAAGTGGCCGTGGAATACCGTGACCATGTTGCCGGTGTTGCTATGGACCGTGCAGCTGAATCACTTGATGCCTATAAGGCTGGCGGTGGCGCAGTCGTCGAAATGTCTGCTGAAGCTCGTGCAGCCTGGGCAAACTCCATGCCGAACATTGCTGTTGATTGGGCTCAGAAGCTCGATACAGCGGGCGCGCCCGGTTCCGACATGCTGAAGGCCTATATGGCGAAGCTGAAAGATGCTGGCCAAGTGCCAATCCGTGACTGGGCAGCAGAGTTGACAAACTAGTATCATTTGAAACGGCGGAGCAGAAAATCATGTCTAACAATGCGCTTCGCCGTTTCTACAGTGCGTCTGTCTCGGTAGCGACAATTGCCAATATGGTGGGAACGGGCATTATTTTTGTTCTCGTCGCCATCCTGAATGCTGATGTTGTTGCCAGAGGCGTTTTCCACGACCCAATTCGCGGTGTCGTGGAAATGGTTATTTTCTCACTGGCCTTGATCGTCTTCATGCAATTGCCGGATGTGGTACGCAGCAACAGGTTGACCCGGTCAGATGGCATGCTGCTGATGCTCTTTGAATCCAGGCCTGAGGCTGCTCGGATTCTGACCCGTCTCATTGATC
>CAZOCA010000022.1:2240-13451 GCA_964578105.1 uncultured Pararhizobium sp. | reverse complement strand
ATGTGGTGAGTGGTTGCCTGGGGTTTCTTTTGCCTTTTGCGCTTGAAACCATTGTTGCCGGAAAAATCCCGGCATTCGTGTTTATCGTCATCATTTCCACCATGCCGGTCATGACTTTGCTGCTGAGCTTTATCCTGCGGGTCGAGCGGGCAAGCCGGACCAAGGTCGTCGCAGTTTTGCTGGGCTTCGGGTCCGCATTGCTGATTGCCTGGGACAATACTGCCATTGGTGTTGAAACAGTGTCGCTGACCTGGATATTACTCGCGTTTCTGGTGCCGCTGTTCTACACGCTGAACACGGTCTTTGTGGCGTCCCGCTGGCCATCGGGGGTCGATGCCGTTGAAATTGCGACCGGACAGGCGGCTGTTGTGGGCGCAGCGGCTTTGCTTGCCATGCCATTTTCGGGTCTGTTCTTTGATGGGTGGGTTTTGCAGCGCGCAATTGCGCCAGTTGTCGCTATTGTCGTTCTGGAAACAGCCGCACTGCTGATCTATCTGCGGATTGTCAAAGCCTATGGCGCGATCTATGTGTCGCTGGCAAACTATGTTTCCATGTTCTTCGGCGTGTTGATCGGCTTCTTTGTGTTCTTTGAGCAACCTGGCTGGGTGACACTGTTTGCCAGCCTGTTGTTGATCTATTCACTTCACCTTATTCGCAAAGATGGCCGCGCAGAGGCGGCCATCGACGATCCGTTTGAAGACGATGATCAGCCTTTGACGAAAGGCTCGATATCGCGGTAGCCAAGCGGTTCTGACTTGTCCGGTACGAAGTCAATCATGCGGACCACTTCGCGTTTGCGATTGAGTTTCAGCTTTTTCCAAAATAGCGTCAACGCTGCCTTGGCATAAGGTGACAGACCGTCCGTGGTGCTGGTTGCCGGTGTGTATCCCAGACGGCGGCGCAACACGCCATTGGCGTAGTTTACTGCGTAGGATTTCCGAATCTCGCTGGTGTAATGCTCGGTCGTGACGGAGATGTTGAGGCAGTCCTCATTCTCCACGCGGTGTGGGCCGTTGAGCCCCCAAAGCACCATTTCGCCCGGTCCCAAATCATGCACTTCGGCATATTCATCAAACCAGCTCTCATAAGGGATTTCTTCCTGAGTTTCACCCAGTATCAGTCCTTCCAGACTGTCCTTCGGCAAGAATGGCTCTGAGTTGGGGTAGACATAAAGTCGTTTGCGCCCGGTGATTTGCCACAAGCCCTGGCCTGGAACATCTGAATGATACAACACTTGCATCTTTGGTGATGAGATCAGGATGCCGAGGTTCTGCTTGAATGTTTTGAGGCCTGGAACCTTGTTTTCAAATTCGGAGAAAATGCTTTGCAGCAAGTCGTCATAGCGTTTGTCAACGTCCATGACATTGCGCAGATTAAGCCACAGATGTCCTGTCTTGATAGCCTCAATGGCATCCTTGCCGGATACACCATCCAAATGGCCATCGCGCCAGTTCTGCTTTCTGGCATCGGTTCCAATGGTGTTGAGATTATAGAGTTCCTGCGGGTATCGGTCGACCAGCTCACTCAGCACATCCTCGGTAAACAGGCCGCTCTCGGTTAGCCGATGGTTCAGCTTTAATGTGTGCTTGCCAAACAATGAGTCGTGGTGAGCCTGCCAGCCTTCCAGCAGACCTTCATTTGTTGATGGGAGGTGGATGACACCGGTGTCCATGATGTTGTTGTCCTTTGCTCGTGTTTCGTATTGCCCGGATTCAATTGCTACCGGGCCGGCTTGTTTCTATCTGTGTGTTTTCAGCCGCCTGGCAAGCCTGCGATCAGGCGCTTTCTGAGGTTGGGAGGAAGCCGCCTGAATGCGGATTTGATCCCCGGTTTCAGGCGCTGTTCCCAAAGTTGGCTGTAGATTCGACCCTTGATACTTTTTGCAGCGCTATAGCTCAGCATATCGGTGCTGCTGTTTGACCAGTCGCCTTGATAGGCCTCGTAATTTCCCAGGAAATCGATGCAGGAAATCTGGTTTTCGACGGCCCATTTCAGGCTCTGTTCCATTTGCACCTTACCGGCAGAATAGTTGCGCAAGGACCAGTCGAAAGAGCCCAGAAAACAGTAATAGTGCCCGTTTTTCAGAAACCCCAGTTCAATCGCAATCGGTTGTCCACCTGCTGTCATGACATATGACATCGCGCCTTCATGCGAGGCGCTGTCGCCTTTCAGGCTGGTCAGAAAATCTGCCGAATGCTGACCCGAAAAGGCAGCCATGTTGCGGCCGCTTTCCTTCAGCCAGACGCGTTTGAATTCCAATCCCTGCCGAATGGAATCACGATAGGCATCCGTGCCGCCAAAATGCACTTCCAGATTGATTTCGCCCAATTCGGCTTCAATTTTCTTGTAGCGTCTGCGTCGCCCCCGGCGCACAGCTTTCTTGAAGGACGCCTGAAAGACTTCCCAATCGTCAATCTGCTCCAGATTCATGATGAGGGAGATGTCATCAGTCTGTGTGATGGTATGTGGCTCATCCAGGATCTCTGCCATTTGACTGCTTTTGGGAAAGCGATCGAATATGATGGCGTCTGCGGTGACCTGGTCACTGAACGTCTTCCAGCATTCCCGCATTTTTGCCAATGGCAGTGTATCAACATCTAGCAATAGATTGCTGTATTGCGACATGGGAGTGCCAAGTGATTGCAGGATCGTAAGGCCATAGGCCCGCTTGCTTTCGACAAGTGGCAGAACGCAAGCCAATTGACCGCCACAGCGGAAAGTGACGATCTGCAGACGCAAACGGGGGTCTCCGGCCGAACCTTCAAGGTAGTAGCGACACCAGTTCTGGCACCAGTCGAAGGTCTGGAAATAGCCCAGGCCATCATCCATTTTTTCTTCCAGTGCGCGCCACTCAGATTCCAGTGATGCCACTGCGTCCAAAGTATCATGAACCTCGATCTGAACAGGCTCAGACACCGCAGTCTGACAGCTGATAGTCGCAGCTGGTTGCCAGTTTGAATCGAGAGTAGTTGAAAGGGTCATAAATCTGCCGGTTAACACACAAAATTTCACCCCTTGTGCCGAAGCATATGAAGGGTTGTTGTTGGCAGAAATTACAAGACCGGAGTTACTCTGTGGTTAAGTGAGCCTTTGGACTCTGTTCACCATAGATGGAGCGGTCAAGGTTTATCATATTGAAATATAACAAAAATTCCAAATCTGATTCATGATTGAGTTACCATGAATCAGAGCTTGGCTAGAGAGCTGCCTGTGTGCGGGTTTCTGCGGCTGTTCTGGTGTTCTGAAACATCTTCGGGGACAGACCAGCTGCACCGCCAACTCGGCCAACGGCAATGGAGCCAGCATGATTTCCTGCTGCCAGACAGCTTTCAGGTCCCTGATTTTGCAGCCAAGCTGTCAAAAATCCGGCATTGAACGCGTCGCCAGCCCCTGTGGTGTCAATGACATGAACTTGTTTTGTTGATCCAACATAGGTTTGTCCGCCTGTATAAAGCTCCGCTCCTTTGGAACCGCGCTTGATAATGGTATGATCAGCATTTGTCAGGGGTACATCGTTCTCAGATAGACGGGCAGCTTCTGCAGAATTGGGCAGAAACACATCAACTTTTGCGATCAGATCAGATAGGCCGGGATGGCAGAAAGCGGCTTCATCCCAACCGCAATCAAGCGATATTGTCAAATTGGCTGCGCGTGCCTTCTCGATCAAATCCGGGTGTTCGATCAGTGTGGTCAACTCACCGATGTGAAGATGTGTCAGGTCAGGAAGCGCAAAGCTTCGTGCCATATCATGCGGCAGCGCTGCGCTGGCGCGTCGTGTCAAAAAGGCTCGCTCGTCATTGCGTACCATGGCAACGGTGATCTGCGGATCTGAACCCAGAGGGGCCTGTTCACAAAAACGGTCATCCAGACGCATGTGGCGAATCTCATCGGTGACGATGGCTTTGAACGGTTCGGCCGGCAACATGGCCGTTATGGCAACAGAATTGCCAAGGGCGGACAGATAAGCTGCGGTGATGTAGCAACCACCCCCCGCATGCATCTTGACCCCGCCGGCAAAAGTTTCCTGACCCAGGACAGGCATGGTTGGAATGCCCGTGAAAATCAGGTCACAATAAATCCGGCCAACGCATAGAATTTTCTGGTTGGTGCCTTTCAGTATCACCGCAACGCCTCCCCGGTCGCGCTGTCAAAGAGATGCATGTTGTCCGGTGCCGCGTTGAGCTTGATGGTGCTTCCGAGCGCCGGTGGGGTACGCCCAGATGCTTTGGCAATCAATTCCTTGCCGCCGACCGAAACATAGACAAGTGTTTCAGACCCAAGCGGCTCCAATACATTCACCTGTCCTTCAAACTGACCGTCCTGATTGCTGACCAGCAGATCATCTGGTCGCAGCCCTAATGTAACCGGTCCGCGATGGGTAGAGCTTGTATCAATCGGGATTTTCAGACCGCCCTCCAGAGTGACAATGCCGTCTGACAGGCGACCCTCAATCATGTTCATTGAGGGCGCGCCGATGAATTGGGCAACAAATTTGTTGGCTGGTTTGTGGAACACATCAAAGGGTGTGCCGACCTGCTGAATATGGCCGTCCTTCATGATGACAATGCGGTCAGCCATCGTCATGGCTTCAACCTGATCATGGGTCACAAAGATGATGGTGTTGCCAACGCGCTGATGCAGTTTCTTGATTTCCAGACGCATCTGGGTGCGCAATTGGGCATCCAGATTGGATAGCGGTTCGTCGAATAGAAAAGCTGACGGATCGCGCACCATGGCCCGGCCAATGGCGACACGCTGGCGCTGCCCGCCAGACAGCTGGTTGGGGCGGCGGTCGAGCAGATCGGTCATGCCCAGTAACTCGGCGACTTCGTCGATGCGAGCAGTCTTATCCGCTTTTGAAGCTTTTGAAGTGCGCAGTCCAAAGCCAATATTCTTGCGCACGGACATGTGGGGGTAGATGGCGTAATTCTGAAACACCATCGCAATATTGCGTTCTTTTGGTTCGCGATGATTGACCAACTCGCCGCCAATATAGATTTCACCGGACGTAATGTCCTCAAGGCCTGCGATCATGCGCAAGGTTGTCGACTTGCCGCAGCCTGAAGGGCCAACCAGAACGACAAACTCACCATCGGCCACATCCAGATTGATGCCGTGGAGCACTTCGGTTTTCCCGTAAGATTTGACGAGGTTTTTGATTGAAACAGTGGCCAAGAATTTACTCCTGCATCAGCCTGTTGAACGCCTGCAGCAAGGCGCCATGTGCGGTTGTTTCCCGCTTGGTTGCGTTGGTCTGTCTATCCTGAAGTGCAGACAAAACGGATGCGTAATGCGCAAATGCCTTATCCATGGCATCGGGCGCGGGCCCGCCGGTGTGGTTGCGCAAGGCGACAAAGGTTTCTGCGCTGACGGCGGATATGAAATCAGGTTTGCTCATGGTCGATGCACGGTCTGTGTGGGCCAGGAAAGCCCTGGAGAAGGCGGGAAACCCCTCTCTCAGGGGCTTTCCGGCCGCTATTACCGCGCGGGAGGTCGTCGCGGCAATTTCGTGGGCCTGGCGGAAAGACAGGCCCTCTTTGCGCACCAGCGTGTCCGCCAGTTCTGTAATGGTGATGCAGGCAGCATCTGTTGTGGCCTGAACCCTGTCGTCTTGAATTGAACTGGCTTCAATCAGTGCTGCCAGCAAGTCCAATACCCGGCCACCGCTTTCAAAGGCCGCGTAACCCGCCTGTTGCACTTCGCCTTCACTGTCATTCATATCGGTGAAGGGGGTGTTGTGCATGGTGTTGACGATCATGTCGCAACGTCCGCAGGTGACCGAAGCCATATGACGCAAATGTTCAATAGGGACCGGGTTCCGCTTTTGCGGCATGATTGAGCTGATCTGAACCAGTGCGTCGGGCACATGGAGTTGCCCCACTTCAAAGGCGGTCCAAAACTGAAAATCCTGCACCAGTCGTCCCAGATGCAGGAACACCAGTTTCATTGCCGAGTAGAGGCCTGTGACGTAATCCACCGAAGCAATACAGCCATAAGAATTGCGCAAAGGTTCAGAAAAGCCCAGCAACTCGGCCATGCGTTCGCGGTTGATGGGAAAGCCCGATGTCGTGATTGCGGCGGCGCCCATGGGGCAATGGTCCAACCCGTCCCGGGCAGTTTGCAACCTGTCCATATCCCGCAGCAGGACCTCAAGGGCCGCGCTCAGATAATGGCCAAATGTGGTTGGCTGGGCTGGTTGGCCATGGGTATAGGCCACAATCAGCGTGTCACGTTCTTCGCGCGCTTTTTGCAGTATTGTGCTGGCAAGATGATGTGCCTGCACAATCAGTTGATCAATGCGCTGCTTTAGTGCCAGCTTGAAGATCGTGTGGTCCATGTCGTTGCGCGAACGGGCCGTATGCAACATGCCGCCCATGTCGGGGCCAAGTCGCTGCTTCAGTTCAGCTTCCACCAGAAAGAAATAATCCTCGTACTCGCCGGTGTATTCGAGCGCAGACACATCAATTTCTGTATCGATGTCGGACAGGGCTTTTGCGATGGACGCAGAGATGGACTCATTCAGAATGCCGGTCTCGGTGAGCATCACCAGATGCGCATGGTTGATGCTGCGCACAGCGCCCACATAATGGGCTTTTGCGCCTTCAAATAACGGCGCCAGAACGGTGTCTTTGTAAACCGGGTGGGGGAATTGGGTGAGATCGGTCATCCTTTCAATCCCGCCATCACAACACCGCGAATGATAAAGCGCTGGAATATCAGAAACACAACAAGCGTCGGCAATGTGGAAAGCGCGGCGCCGGTCATGATGAGTTCCCACTCAACCTGCTGCTCAACGCTGAATGTGGTCAGTCCAACGGGCAGTGTGTAAAGCTCCTGACTGTTGGTTACGATCAGTGGCCATATGAAAGCGGTCCAGTTTCCCAGGAACACAAAGATCGCCAGTGCAGCCAGGGCCGGTTTGACCAGAGGCATGGCCACCGTCCACCAGATCTGGAATTCATTGAGGCCGTCGATGCGGGCCGCTTCCAGAAAATCATCAGGCACGGTTTCGAAAAACTGCTTCATCAAAAACACCCCGAAGGCCGTCATCATGCCAGGGAACATGATGCCCCAATAAGTATCAAGCCAACCAAGCTTTGTGCTCATCAGATACCAGGGAATGACCAGCATTTCGGTCGGGATCATCAGCGTCGACAAGATGGCGATGAAGACAATATAGCGGCCCGGAAATTTGAACTTGCACAGGGCATAGCCGACCATACTGTCAAAAAAGACATTTGAAACCGTGGTCAGAACCGCGATGACAAGGGAATTGGTGAACCAGTTGAAGAACCGCCCATCTTCCAGAACCAGTTGGTAGTTCTCAAGGGTTGGTTCCTCGGGAATGAGTTTGAGGTTGTAGACCTCAAAGGGAAATTTGAACGATGTGGACAACATGTAGACGATCGGCATGACCATCAAAATGCCGCCACCAAACAGCAACATCCAGCGGATGAATTGTGCGTAATTGCGGGGTGGGCGCACGCCGACATTGCCGGATTTCTTCAGCAGGGCTTCCGAAGTTGGCTTGATGGTGAGATCGGTCGCGCTCATGTCAGCGATCCCTCAAAATGCGCAGTTGCAGCAGGCTGACGACGAGCAACACCAGAAACAGAACGACAGTTTGGGCTGCTGCGTAGCCCATATCAAACCCGTTAAAAGCGGTGTCATAAATCATCAGAACCAGCGGCTTGGTGGAATTCAGCGGGCCGCCCGGATTGTTGGTCGTCATATTGAAGACCTGATCGAAAATCCGCAGAAACCCTATGGAGGAAAACACCACGAGGAAGACGATGGTGGGTTTCAGCAAGGGCAGGGTAATTTCCCACAAAGTTGCCATGGGCGAGACGCCATCGATGCGCGCCGCCTCGTAATAGGTTTGCGGGATCGAGCGCAAGCCGGCCATGAAGATGATGATCTGAAAGCCAAGTCCGGCCCAGATGGCAGGCGCCAGTATGGAGGGCAGTGCATTGGTGGTTGAGTTCAAAAACTCAATTTGCGGAATGCTCAGTGTGGCCAGGAAATTGTTGAAAACGCCAACGGGAACGGGTTGATAAAACCAGCGCCATACCCAGGCCATGGCAACCGCGCTGGTCATGAACGGTATGAAATAAAGCGCGCGGATGGTGCCGTGCATGAAGCGCACCTTGTCGATCTGATAGGCGACAATGAATGCAATGATCAGGCTGACCGGTGTGCCGATGATGAGGTAGAGAAATGTGTTCTTGAAGACCTTCCAGAACACCGGATCGTTGAATAGCTTTACGTAATTGTCAAAGCCGGTCCATGTGCGTGTTCCCAGCAGGTTCCAGTCCTGAAACGAGACCAGAATGGCATTGGCTGTCGGGTAGAAGCGGATCGTCACATAAAACACAGCGGGAACCGCGAGAAAGCACCAGGCCCAAACGATCTGCTTCTGTGAAATTGTGAGGTTTTTGTAAAGAGTCACGCGCCTGCCCGTCAGAGTTCAGATGCCTAAGTCAAAGCGTTGGAGTGAATGCCCCGGCGCTGGTCTGCGCCGGGGGCAAAATGCACTAAGTGTTACTGGTAATACTCATCCAGCAATTTCTGCTCGGCTTCTGCTGCCGCTGCCAGACTGTCTGCCAGGGGCTGGTCTTCCAGATCGGTGCGGCTGATCATATCAACCATGATCTGACGCTGGCCGCTCTCATTGGCGAAGATGGTGGTGTGGGCATATTCCAGACCCTTGATGAAGGGACCAAAGGTCTCGTTGGCGGCATTGGTCTCGGTCAAGGCAGCAGAGGGTTTGGCAGGCAGTTCGCCAACCGTATCCAGCCAGATCTGCATGGCTTCATCAGATGTGACATACGCCATGAATTTGACCGCGGCATCGTATTTTTCGCCTTGCGCCTTGGACGTCACTGCATTCACCCAATAAGAGGAATAATTGGATTTGGTGCCATCCGCCGCCGCAGGCAGTTCGGCCACGCCCCATTGAAGGCCACGTACCTTGTTGAGGGCACCAATGCGGAATGATCCATCAATATGCATGCCGGCACGACCTGCTTTGAACGCTGCCTGCGCTTCGTCCATAAAGCCGACTTTGGTGACTTCATGAACATCTTCCAGATCGGTATAATATTTAAGCGCAGCGCGTCCGGCATCACTGTTGTAATTCACGGATTTATAATTGTCGGTGTAAGGATCGCCGCCAAACTGGCGGATCAGTCCCTCGCGGAACCAGTGATGATCCTGCCCGGTCATGCCGGTGGTAATGCCAACCGTGGTAATGTTGCCCGCGCCATCCTTCTCGGCGATTTTCTTGGCGGTTTCGACCAGTTCTTCCAGCGTTGCGGGCGGACCGTCAATGCCGGCCTTCTCGAACAGACGCTTATTGTAAAACAGGGCCAGTGAGCGCACTGCGGTGGGCAGGGCCATGTAATTATCGCCGCGTTTCATGGCCTGCACCATGGGGAAGAATTCGGCTTCGATCTTGTCGACGGGGAATTGATCTGCCGGCAATGGCTGTATCAGCTCAGCTTGCACATAATCATTGAGCCAACCATAGAACAGCTGAACCACATCTGGTCCTTCCCCTGCGGGAATGGCTGCTGCAACTTTTGTGCGGTAATCCGCATAGGGGAAGTGGGTCATTTTGACGGTGATGTCGGGATTGGCCGCTTCGAAATTCTCGATCAGCTGATCCATGGCTGTGACGCGCGCTTCAAAGAAGTATTGCCAATATTCAATTTCCACCGCCTGCGCGGAAAAACTGCCGCCAGCAGTGATGGCAGCGGTTGCCGCACCTAAAATCCAATTGCGAAACTGTTTCATGGGATCACTCCGTTTCTATCCACCTATGGCCCGCCTCCTGACGACCCACCTGAAATTTCCGGCTTGCAGTCCGGTGTTCCAAACCGCCAAACACGTCTTATTCAGCATTAATTCAAGTAAGTTGAGTGTTCAAGTGATTTGAATTAATAGGTCTGTATGAAACTGGATCGCAGCAAACCTATTATCGGTTCCAATGCCGAACGCACGCGCCTTCACAACCGTCAGGTGGTGCTGGGTCTGGTGCGCCGACACCAGCCTGTCGGGCGGGCAGCGATTGCACGTCTGTCAGGTCTGTCGACCCAGGCTGTCAGCAACATCACCGCTGAACTGACTGAACAGGCCTTCCTCATTGTCGCGGGCCGCGATGTTAAGGGACGTGGTCTGCCGGTGGTTCAGTATTCGCTTAACCGGGACGGTGCCTTTGCACTTGGGATCGAGGTGCGCCCGGATGCGATGTTCGCGGCTTTGGTGAATCTGGCTGGTGAAACCCGTTTCACACGGCGTATCAGCCTGCCGTCCAGCACTCCGGAAATCGTGTCTGATCATGCACTGGAGTTAAAATTGGAAGCGCTGCAGGAAGCGGGATTACAAGCTTCGCAATTGTTGGGGGCAGGAATTGTCATGCCTGGCCCGTTTGGTCAGATCGGGTTGGATGATGATGGCCAGTCTGAGCTGATTGGATGGGATGAGATTGATCCGGTAGCCCTGTTTGAAGAGGTGCTTGGTACAAATGTGGTGGTTGAAAACGATGCGACCGGCGCGGCCGTTGCTGAGCGTATCAGCGGTGTCGCACAGAACCTGAAGTCCTATTGCTTTGTCTATTTTGGCGCAGGGCTTGGCCTTGGCGTTGTTGCCGATGGCGAGGTGATGCGGGGGGCCTATGGCAATGCCGGTGAAATTGGTCATGTCATTGTTCAGTCAGGCACAGCACATGGCCGGTTGGAGAATTTTGCCAGCCGAATTGCCATTCGCGATCAACTGGCCGCTGCCGGGCTTGTCGTTGAAACAGTGGATGATCTGAGCCGGTTGCATGGCGAGGGCAATTCTCATTTGTTGGACTGGGTACAAAAAGCCGCCCCACCCTTGTCACAAGCTATCGGTATGGTCGAAAATCTGTTTGATCCAGAGGCCGTGATTCTGGGTGGTGCTTTACCGGATGCGCTGCTGGATGATCTGATTGCTGCACTTGAACTGCCTGATGCCTCGGTGTCGCGGCGGCAGGATCGAAAATTGCCGCGTGTGTTGCGCGGGGCCTCGGGCCGTATGACTGCTGCATTGGGCGGCGCGGCACTGGTCATTCATGATGCTCTTACTCCGCGCATTGTTGCGCTTAGCTGACCTGGAAGTGCTGAACAATGCCGAAGACTGATCCACAACGTATTTTCGATCAGATGCAGTCGCCGCGTATCGTAACTC
>CAZOCA010000022.1:0-2230 GCA_964578105.1 uncultured Pararhizobium sp. | reverse complement strand
GGCACTGCAGCCGCTCAAAAGCGTTGTGTCCTTCATGAATACGGGTGCGCATCCAGATGATGAAACATCAGAGATGCTGGCAGCGCTTGGTTTTCGGGACGGCTTGTCATTGTCCTGTGCCTGTGCCAATCGGGGCGAGGGCGGGCAGAATGATCTTGGCACGGAGGCCACGGCGGATCTGGGTGTTGTCCGCACAGCGGAAATGGAACGGGCGGCAGATGTGCTCAATCTGCGTCTTTATTGGCTCTCTGAGAGCCCGGAAGACAGCGTTTTTGATTTTGGTTTTTCCAAAAGCGGCGAGGAAACCCTGAAGAAATGGGGCCCTGAGCGCACTTTGAAGCGGTTTGTGGAAATTCTGCGAACAGAGCGGCCAGACATTATCTGCCCCACCTTTTTGGATATCCCCGGTCAGCATGGCCACCATCGCGCTATGACGCAGATGGCTTTTCAGGCAGCCAAGGCCGCAGGTGATCCAGCCTATACTGACGTTGCTTTGGCGCCTTGGGAGGTGAAGAAAATCTATCTTCCGGCGTGGTCTGGGGCCGGTGATGCATATGATGACGATTTGCCGCCACCGCCCGTAAGTCTGGTGATTGATGCAGATGGCGAGGACCCTGTGACCGGCTGGAGCTGGGCACAAATCGGCCAGCAATCCCGGGTTTTTCACCGCACACAGGGGATGGGTTCCTGGGACCCGTTTGGGACCAGTAACAGATGGCCGTTGCATTTGTCACAATCGCGTCTGGACGGGCCGGACAAGACGCTGAGCAGCGGGCTGCCAGCCAATCTTGGCGCGCTTGCTGAATTTGCCAATGCGGATGTTATTGCCGGTGAGTTGCATCTGGCTCACAATGCCTGCCTTGCGGCGCTGGAAAGCTTTCCGCATTTCAACGCGGTTCTCAAAGCGGCAACGGACGCTCTAAGGGCTATTCGCCTTGCCTATCAGGCCTGCCCGGAAGAATGCCAGGGTGAGGTGTTGCATCGTCTGCTTTTGAAGGAAGAGCAATTATCCCACGTGATCCGCATTGCGGCAGGCGCCGATGTTCTGGCCACACTTGGTCAGGATGCGCTTCGGCCCGGCGATGCAGTGCCTGTGGATTTGCAGATCAAGCAGGCCGCCATTCGTGAGGTTGTCGTGAAGGCTGAACCGGTTCTGGCAGAAGGCTGGAAGCTTGAAGATGAGGTCATGTCGGTGTCACATCGTGCGCCTGTATCGGACCCTTATCCGGCGCGCTACATTCCCGGTCATGCGACGGCCCCTTCGGTGCGTTTTCTGGTGACTTATGATGGCGTCACATCTGTCAGCAGCATGGCGTTTGAAACACCGCCGCTGGTTCTGCCGGCCAGAAGTGCCACCATGGTGCCTGATTGCGCGGTGATCAACCGGGCGGCAACGGACAGAACTGTCGCTCTTCAGCTTGGCGATGTGTTCCCGCAACATGCCAAAGCCGAACTGGTTTTGCCGGACCAAAGCGGGGCGTGGCAGGCCTCGCCTTCAGAAACCGGGTTCACACTGACAGTGCCGGATGATGTGGAGCCTGGCCTTTACAAAATTCCGCTTTTGCTGGGCGGTCGAGATGCGATGATGGTGCGCCGTTTTTCCTATCCGCATATTGCGCAGCGCATGCGGGCAACGCCTGCGCTCCTGACATTGCGGGTTGTTGATGTAACCTTGCCGGATGTTTCGATCGCCTATGTGGGCGGTGGCAATGATCGCGTGGCGCATTGGCTGCGGGCTTTGGGTCTTAACGTGACAGAGCTTGCTGATGATCAACTGACGGAAGCCGGTCTCAGCCAGTTTGATACGCTGGTTGTTGGCATCTTTGCCTTGCGCACGCGCCCGGCGTTGCGGGCTGCCATGGGGCTTGTGCATTCCTGGATAGATCTGGGTGGCCATCTGCTGACGCTCTACCATCGACCATGGGATGCCTGGGATGCAGATGAGGTGCCGCCGCGCCATCTGGAAATTGGCAAGCCATCCTTGCGTTGGCGCGTGACCGATGAGAATGCCGAAGTGACGCATCTGATCGAAGATCATAAGCTGCTCAATAATCCGAACCGAATTGATGCGGGGGACTGGGCCAGCTGGCACAAGGAGCGCGGGCTCTATTTTGCCAAAGAATGGGCGAGTGACTACAAGCCGTTGCTCTCTATGGCCGACCCCGGCGAAGACCCCCATGAGGGTGCGCTGCTGTCTGCCCGTATCGGCTATGGTCGGCATACTCACACC
>CAZOCA010000021.1:0-14178 GCA_964578105.1 uncultured Pararhizobium sp. | reverse complement strand
ACCATCGAGATTGCCCATGGCGGCCTGAACCTCTTCCAGTTCCAACTGGCACCCATTCCCGGCGAACTGACTGAAATTAACAACACGGCTCTTTTACAGGTGGAAGGCATCCGCGAAAATCTGCGCGTCTTGCTGATTTCCGGCAAGCCCCATGCAGGCGAGCGCACCTGGCGTAACCTGTTGAAATCAGATGCCTCGGTTGATCTTGTGCATTTCACCATTCTGCGCCCACCGGAAAAACAGGATGGCACGCCCATCAATGAGCTGTCGCTGATTGCCTTCCCGACACGGGAGCTGTTTTCCGAGCGCATTGATGAATTCGACCTCATCATTTTCGATCGATACGAACGCCTTGGCGTTCTGTCACATGTCTATTTCTACAATATTGCCGAATATGTCGCGCGTGGTGGCGCAGTGATGTTCGCAGCTGGTCCCGGCTATTCAAGCAGCGATTCCCTGTTTGACAGCCCGCTTTCATCCATCCTGCCAGCAGAACCCACAGGCGCGGTTCTGGAACAGCCATTCCATGCACGCGTCAGCGATGTTGGCAAACGCCATCCGGTCACGCGTGCCCTGCCCGGCGCGGATCAGGAACCACCCGATTGGAGCCGCTGGTTCCGGCTGGTGGATGTAACGCCATCCCGGTTCAACGGCACGACAAACACCATCATGACAGGCACAGATGAACGGCCCTTGCTGATGCTGTCTCGCTATGGCGAAGGTCGCTTGGCCCTCATGCTATCCGATCATGCCTGGCTCTGGGCACGCGGCTTTGAAGGCGGCGGGCCTCATGTGCAGCTTTTGCGTCGTCTCGGCCATTGGCTGATGAAGGAGCCCGATCTGGAAGAGGAGCGCCTGACTGCCACGGCTGAAGATGGCCGTTTGGTCATAGAGCGCCAGACACTGGAAGATTTGGACGAAAGCAGCCCCGATCTTACAATTCAGATCGAAACTCCACGCGGCGAAACCCGAACCACCAATCTGACACTCCAGGAGCCCGGCATCTGGCAAAGCACAACGCCAGTCGAAGATCTTGGTCTTTACCGCGTCAGTGACGGCACGCGGGAAACACTGGTGCAGGTCGGACCGGACAACCCCCGCGAATATCGCGATGCGCTCAGCACACCTCTTCCATTGACGCCGCTTTCCGCCTCAACGGGCGGTGCGATTGTCCGTGTCGCGGCCGCAGCGGGTGACGCAATCAGCCTGCCCCGTATTCTGCCGGTGCGCAGCGGTGGCGCACTGTCAGGTGGTGGCTGGATGGGGCTTCAAATGAATGATGCCACGAGGTTGATTGGCATTGACCGACTGCCTTTGTTCGCAGGATTGCTTGGGCTCGCGCTATTGCTCGGCCTGTTATCCGCGATGTGGTATCGCGAAGGCCGTTAAGCCCGCTCAGAGCAAGGTGGTTCCCTTTACTTCGCCTGAAGCCAAAAATTCTGTTCCATCCGGTAATACGCAAACCAGCAACCGTGCCGGATCGACCGGCCCCGGCATCTTAATCTGGCCACGTGGGATCGGGCGAAAACCAAATGGTCCGTAATAAGGCTCATCACCCACCAGTATAACTGACTGATATCCGGCTGACCGAGCACGCTCCACTGCCTGACGCATCAGCAGCTTTCCGGCACCTTTGTTTTTGTATTCCGGTGTAACAGCCAATGGCCCAAGCAACAGGCTGGGTGTACCGCCAATGGTGATATGGCTCAGTACAACGGAGCCAACAATTTTGTCGCTTTCAGTACTATGCGCCACAAAACACAACTCACCGGCTATTGCAGCCGTCTCGCGAATGCGAAAAGCCGTACGGGCAAACCTGCCCGGACCAAATGTTTTTTCATGGAGTGCATGTATCTCAGCCGCATCGGCTGGGGTCTGCAAGGTAAGCGTGTAATCAGGAGTAGTGAGCATATTTCAAACCGCTGGAAAAAAGTTCAAATAACAGTCCCGCAGTTTGATTCCTCGTCTATACGACCAAGGCTTCGTCACACGCAGGAAACACGATTGTGCATGTGCGCAGAGCACATGCGATCAGTCGTCGTCGGTTTCCAGCAGTGACGCAATAATATGTCATAACACTCGAATTCACCCAGAAGATGCGCGCCTATAGCAGCGCCTACTCATCTACGCAAGAAAACAATCCATCAGCAAATCGTGTTTGACCCAAGACGATACCCGTGATCAATGGCGGCCATGGAACTCTGGATCATCATTTCAATCGGCGCTGCGTTTTTGCAAAATTTGCGCTCCGCCCTGCAAAAGTCACTCAAAGCAGAATTGAGCAATTGGGGCGCAACCGCCGCGCGCTTCGTTTTTGCCGCGCCCCTTGCCGCCGCGATTGTCATTGGTCTCAGCGCCATAAGAGAAACAGCGCCGCCACTGCCAGGTACCACCTTCTTCATCTATGGCTTCGTGGGTGCGACCGCCCAAATATCTGCCACAGCTTTGTTGCTTCACCTGTTTTCTTTTCGCAACTTTGTTGTCGGCACAATTTTCTCCAAAACAGAAACCATACAAAGTGCAGTCCTTGGCTTCATTTTACTCAGCGAAACACTTTCGGGTCATGCTGTATTGGCAATTGCCGTCAGCATGATTGGTCTGGTCCTGTTGTCTTTGCCGGAAAACGGCATCAGTCAGCGCAACTGGATTGATAAGACAGCCCTGCTCGGCCTTGGATCCGGTGCCTGTTTCGCCATCGCCGGAGTGTCTTACCGAGCGGCCTCGCTGTCTCTCCCAAGCGGCGATTTTCTGATTCGAGCCTCATTGACACTCTGTTTTGTCACCCTGTTTCAGGCCGTGCTCATGGTCATCTTTCTGAAGTATCGGGAACCAGGGCAACTGCGCCGCCTTTTCAAAGCTTGGCGCATCAGTGCGCTTGCCGGAATAGCGGGCGGTCTTGCATCGCTGGGCTGGTTTGCTGCGATGACCCTTCAGCAGGCCGTATTGGTCAAAGCCGTCGGTCAGATCGAAATTGTTTTTTCCTTTGCAGCCAGCATTTTCTTCTTCCGCGAAAGCATTCGCGGTCGCGAAATTGCCGGTATCGCATTGATCTCTATTGGAATTCTGTTGCTGGTCCTTTTGGACAGCTGAAACCATCCACAAAAATGTGATATTCAGGGGAGTTGGTTGGGTTTGACTCAATCAACGCTATTTGCTTACGTTCAAGTTACGTATTTTTGGAGCGTGTCATGCTTAAGCAAATTTTTCTTGGTTCGGCCCTGGCCTTATCCGCAGCAGGTGCGAGTTTTGCTGCTGACCTGCCTGCCTATCCAGCACCCGTAATGTATGATCCTGTACCTGTTTACAACTGGACGGGGTTCTATGTGGGTGGCCTGATTGGTGGTGTAACTGCAGATTTCACGAACAGCCCACCAAATCCCGGTCCTGGCAGTAATGCTGGCGGCTTCACCATCGGTGCACAAGCTGGTTACAACTATCAACTGAACTCAAGCTGGGCGGTTGGTATTGAGGCAGATGTGTCTTATCAGGATATCGAAGCCAAATCGTCGGGAGCTGGCAGTTTTCAAGAAGACTGGATGGGCACATTGCGCTTGCGCGGCGGTTACACATTCAGCCGTTACTTTGTTTATGCGACCGCTGGTGTGGCACTGACCTCACGAGATGCAAAAGTAGTCGGGTTCGGAAGCGGTGACGATGCTGTTGCAGGCTTTACCGGAGGTGTTGGCGTAGAAGGCAAGATCAATGATCGTTGGTCAGCAAAATTGGAATATCTCTATGTCGATGTACCTAAGGACAGGTTCAAGGCGGGCGGTGTGAATGTAGTCGGTGGGTCCCGTAATCATGTTGGCCGCGTCGGTCTCAACTACCACTTCTAAACCAGAGGAAAAAATCATGAAAGCACAAACATTTCTGCTCATCGCATCACTCAGCATCCTGCTTGCCGCGTGTGGTACCGGTGTGTTCGAGTGATTCTGAATGTGTGTTGAAGGCACTTTCTGCTCTGCCTCAAATGTTTAGAATTAGCTGATGGCGCAGACACTGTAGACTGCACCGGAACAGTTTTGGTATGTTCTTTGAGCTAGATTCGAGTTGAATAAAATTGTCATGATCTGTCGCCAACATCCTGTCATATAAGAAAAATCCCTCACCAGACCGGCGTTGCCACCTCATTGTTGCGCCATTCCTGAATCCGTCGCATCGTGCCTGGTGACATATCTTTCGGCAGATCGTCTATTGGGAAAAACCCGACCTCTGCGATCTCCCGGTTAGGCACGTTTGGTGTGTGTTTCTGTATCCAGTCCGGGCAATGAAACAACACCACATGATCTCGCGCAGAGGCGTGCGCGTTTTGAAAGACACTCAGAAGTCTTGGCGGGCCGGACAATGCAATCCCCGCCTCTTCAGTCAACTCCCGCCCTACGGCATCAAAAGCATGCTCTCCGGGATCAATCGCACCACCGGGGAAATACCAACCATTCACATAGGTGTGGCGGACCAAAAGCACGCGCTCGCTGTCATCGACCACCAACGCCCGCACGCCCATTGTCATACCCCGGGTAAACCGGGAAACCGTCAGGAAAGCCGTCTGCGTCAGCTTCTGGCGTCTGGTGAGTTTCATGAAATTCATTCCTGTTGAAAAGGTCAGATAGAAGGCATTCGCAAACCACAAATGTAAGTATCAGCGACAGATAAATGAACGATCCGAGCACTGGGGCACGGCCCCTCAGACCCCTCTTCTCAATTGACTGGATTTACAGACATTCGATTGCTAATACCATAGGATGTTTCAACTGGCCCATTTTTCCGATCCGCATTTGGGCCCACTGCCCAAACCCACGCTTTGGCAGCTTCTGTCCAAGCGCCTGACCGGATACATCAACTGGAAACGTAATCGGGCAAAATCCTTTTCCGACCTCTATCTGAACGCCCTTATCTCTGATCTTGCGGATCAGCAGGCCGATCACATCGCTCTCACCGGCGATCTGGTCAACATAGCCCTGCCAGAGGAGACGCGCCTGGCTGGCATTTGGTTGCGGCGTCTGGGCTCCGCCGAACACGTCAGCGTGGTGCCCGGTAATCATGATGCCTATACCGCCAGTGGATTGCAGAATGCCTTGCGAGAATGGTGTCCCTACATGCTTGGCGATACAAACAGCGAGACACCAACCTTTCCCTATCTGCGCCGCCGTGGCCCACTGGCAATCATCGGCTGTTCAAGTGCAATTGCCACACTCCCTTTTATGGCCACAGGCACGTTTTCCGCATCTCAGGAAGAGGCCACTGCAAGATTGCTGCAACAGACCAGAGACTGTTTTCGTGTGGTTCTGATCCATCATCCCCCCTTCCCTGATGCAACCCCGTTTCACAAAAGGCTGATAGGCGCAGAGCGGTTCCGCACGATGATCACAGAACAAGGCGCCGACCTCGTATTGCATGGACACACGCACATCCACAGCCATCAACAGATTGCCGGACCCGATGGAACCGTTCCTGTTATCGGTGTTCCGTCAGCCTCTAATGGACCCGGGCATAAAAAACCGGCTGGTTGCTACAATTTGTTCTCGGTCCAGGGTGAGACCGATAATTGGCAGGTCACATGGCAGACACGCGGCATTCTTGATGAAAAGGGAACCATCGGCCCGGTCGGAGAGACCATCAGTTTCTAAAGCGCTGCCGGGGTCTGGAACCAGGCAGCTAGAAACAACGCGACAGCCCCGACAAAAAGACCCAGTGCAAAAGCCAAAAACAGCTTTACCCAATCAGTTCTGGCCGGCGCTGGCTGAATGACAATCGGTGCAGGAACGGAAACGGGGTGTTGGCTGATCACAGCTTCATGGGTGACAGCAGCTCTAACCGGTATCTGGGTTTGAACCGGCTTGGCCATCTGATCCGCATCGAACGTCTGCTCGGTGTCCGATTGAAGCGGCTGTGGCTCTATTCGGGGCTCTGTCTGCGGTTCTGCCTGTGATTCAGGGCTTTCCACCGGGTCAACGATGCGGCCATCTGAACGCTGTTGAACAATTCTCTCTGCCACATAATCGGTTACCGCATTGGCAGTATCTTCAAGAACGTCGCTTTCAAAAAGAGTGATGCGGCCATCACGGGTGTCCTTCATGAAGTGGAAGGTCTGGCCACCATCTGTCATCACCACAAAACTGGTCAGGTCAACCCAGAAACGAGGTGGTTTGCCCGGCAACAGAGCGAACGTAAAGGCATCCTGTCTGGCCTGTGCAACTTTGGGGATTTCTGAATAGACAGTGCGCAGACTCTGCGCCAAAGCATCCAACCGCATCTGGCTGCGAATCTTGTTTGCCAGCTTACCTGCAAGACTGGTAGCGGCGGGCGCAGCAGTCGGTTCGTGATCGGAGGCGTCAGACAGCGTATCCGCCAAACGTGTTTCGCGGATCAACCGTGTCAGTTCGCGTATTTTGCCGCTGATAAGCCCGGCATCACTTTGCGCCATGGCAAGGGCTGCTTTTCTCAAAAATTAGCTGTCTTTTACAAAGCCCAGCATTGAAGCTCTTAAGGTAGTTGGAAAATATGAATAAATTATCCAATTACCAGTGACCCAAGCTGCGAATATTTTTCAAAATGTCAGTGTTTTCATCTCGGCGTTCGACTGAACGCACATATCCAGAACTTGCTGCAAACGCGCACCGCGCTCAAAATCCGGGTCCTGTGCAAGGCCCTGCCCCAGAGAATCGACAAAGCGGAAGAAATTGCTCTTGACCTGTGGCGCCTCAATGCGCTCCCAGGCCTGATTGTGGATGTTCGATCCCCGGCAGATATCAAGATGATTCCAGCTTTGATCCAGATCGATGCGAATTGCTCCCTGATCTCCATGAATGGAAAGCTTCAGAGTGTTGGCATGGCCAGTGGCAAAACGACTGGCATGAATCACGCCAACAGCACCACTTTCCAGTTCCACATTCATCACCGCACTGTCATTCGCTGTCAGTGGATAATCACCGATGCGATCTCCTGGTGCCTTGTTGAAGGTTTTCAACATGCAGGAAATTGCTGCAGGATCACTGTCAGCACCGTAGCTCGCCAAATCCAGAATATGAATGCCGACATCACCCAACACACCAAGACTGCCATGCTCTTCTGACAGGCGCCAAAGCCACCGTGCTTCCGTGCGCCAATCACCCCAGTAATTGCCCACTAGCCAGCTTTGACGGTAACTTGCCTCAAAATGCCGCACGGCCCCAATCTGCCCGGACCGCACCAGATCGTGCGCGTGCTGGACAGCACTGGCATTGCGAAAGGTCAGATTGACCATTCCAATAAGCCCTGCGGCGCGGACCCCATCAGCCATTTCACGGGCCAGGGGGTAGGATTCAGCCAGAGGTTTTTCACAAAACACATGCTTGCCAGCAGCAACCAGTTGCATGGTCGTAGGGTGATGCACAGGATCAGGTGTGACATTCGCCGCGGCATCAAATGCACCCCATTCAATGGCTGCACCCAAGTCAGAAAACTGCGTTTCAATACTGAACTCTTTGCAAAAGTGCTGCAGATTTTCCGGATTGTTGTCGACAGCTGCAACAATCTCGCAGCCAGGAATGTCGGAAAAGGCTCTCGCATGCGTTCGAGCCATGTCACCTGTGCCAAGAATGAGAAGTCGTTGCATATGAACCCTAATTTGGAAAATCGTCTAAAACTTAGCGAAAACCGGCTTCGCCATCCTTGTGCAGCCTTGGACCTTTTTCTTCCAGCGGCTCCAATGCCTGTTCGACAGGGCGGTTCGGCGCATCACCAACACCAGTCCAGGCCGGTGCTGCAGAATGGGCCCAATGGACTGCATTCTTCAAGACCCGTTTGACATCTTCATTGTGATAAATCGGGTAAGTCTCGTGACCCGGCCGGAAATAGAAAATCTTACCAGCGCCGCGTTGATAGGTCAGACCAGAGCGAAACACTTCTCCACCTTCAAACCAACTGACGAGAACAGTTTCCATCGGCTCGGGAACAGTAAACGGTTCGCCATACATCTCTGCATTGGGCAAATCTATATAGGCACCAAGTCCCTGCACAATCGGATGCGCCGGATTGATCACCCATAGGCGCTCACGTTCACCCGCCTCACGCCAGCTCAAAGAACAAGGGGTGCCCATGAGCCGTCGGAATATTTTGGAAAAATGCGCCGAATGCAGCGCAATCAGGCCCATGCCCTCCCAGACCCGTTGCTGTACCCGATCCACAATTTCATCAGACACATCACCGTGGGCAGCATGTCCCCACCAGATCAGAACATCGGTCTCCGCCAGACGCTCTGCAGTCAGACCGTGCTCGGCATCCTGAAGCACCGCCGTACTGGCAGACAGGCCATCATCTTCATTCAGCCCATCTGCAATTGCAGTGTGCATGCCGTCTGGATAAATGTTTTGGACGACCTTGCTGTTCTGATCGTGGACGTTCTCGCCCCATACAAGTGTACGAATGACCATAGTCAGCTACCTCAGCGCAAGAATGAACTAACGGAAGGCGTTACCCTTATAAAACAACAACTTCTGCACCGACATTGACTCTACTATAGAGGTCAACAATGTCCTGATTGAACAGACGGATACAGCCAGAAGAAACCGCTTTGCCAATGCTCCAGGGCTCATTCGTGCCATGAATACGATACAGCGTGTCGCGGCCGTCTTCATACAGATACAATGCGCGTGCACCCAACGGGTTTTGCAGGCCTGGTTCCATACCGCGGCGATACTCTTCCAACTCAGGTTGGCGATCAATCATCTCGCTGGGTGGTGTCCAGGTTGGCCAATGTTTCTTGGCACCGATCTTTGCACGGCCACTCCACGAAAATCCCTGCCGGCCAACGCCGATACCGTAACGCACGGCCTGTCCATCGCCACGCACCAGATACAAATGGCGGTTCTGTGGATCGATCACCACGGTTCCCGCAGGCTCGGCACCGCGATAATTGACAAGCTGTCGTTGATACTGCCGTGGCACACTCTTCGTGTTCACTGCGGGAATCGGGAAAGGCTCATTCGGCATTGGCCCATAGGCGCTACGATAGGAATTGCTTTCCTGGATCTGGGACCATCGATCTGAAGAACCGGAACATCCAGCCAGCCCAAGCGCTGCCGCGCCCAGCAAAAATGCCCTGCGGGTTGCTCCATGTCTCTCGCTCTCAACGCCAGCGAGTTGTGTTGCCTGTTTACTCAACGCTCGGTCCTTCCCAGAACTATACTTCCTTAACAACTTCTACCTTAACACAGTACCAATAAAGATTTGGTTAGCTATACGGATTCGCGGAAAAACAGATGAAAAGGGGTTGATGGTCCCCTCGCCGTTCCATTCCACCGTCCAAACTGTTCAGCCAACAACTCCACCGCAACCAGTATTTCCCCTTCCGGGTCTTGATCGATAATGACATCAATAATGCCACGCTGTAAAAGGGCTTTTCGTTCCGGCGTGATTTCATGGGCAATAAAGGTCACATCATGCTCGCAGGATTGCATGATGAGTGCCTTGGCAATGCCCTGATTGCCAGCAGATACACTGTAAATGCCCCGAATGCCCGGATTATCTCTCAGCAATACCGCCACCTCTGTCGCCAGAGATTCGATTTTTTCCTGGGTCTGGATTTCTTCGACAATGCGGCAGGCCGGATAGCGTTCCTTCAAAAGCTCATAAAAGCCATTGCGCCGGGCGTGATGGTCCATCAGCTGATAGCTGCCTGCGACGATAACAATATCGCCGCCTTCAGGCCCCAAAAAGCGGCCCATCAAATCACCAGCCACACGTCCGGTCTTGAAATTGTCCGGCCCGACATAGGCCCGGCGGTCGCTCGTTGAAACATCACTGACAAAACTGAGAACCGGAATCGCAGCGGCCGCAGCGTCAACAGCTTCCTTCACATGAGGATGCTCATTTACCGAAATCAGCAAAGCGTCTGCCTGCCCACTCATACGGCGAATGAGTGCTGCGGTTTTATCCGGTGTAAGAATATCAAAATAATGCAGCGACAGCTGAATATTGTGAACCGAAAACACCTGGTTGGCGCGCAATACACCTTGGCGTACCCGCTCAAAGAAAGGGTTACTGGGATGCTGTGTCACCACGGCAACCCGTAAAATACGGGTCGGGCGCCGATCCAGATTGCGGTCCAGTTTCAGCTTGCGTGCCCATTCCATGACCACGCGTTCCTTTTCAGGATTAACGCCGCCACGATGGTTCAACACCCGGTCGACCGTTGCAATACTCAACCCGCAGGCTTCAGCTACCTGCTGCAGGGTTGGCTTTTGTCCCATAGTCCATGCGCTCCCAACTGCGCCCGTTTGCAAACTCTATTCGCTCAGGCTTGATGGGTTTCCATCAACTTCACCCAATCTGTCAATGCCCTTCTCGCCTAAGCTTTTGCCAAAATGCAGTCAAAAATCAATTTCGGGAGAAAAATACCGATTATGTCCCTGGATTTTCACATTTCTAACCTCCCTTCACGACTTCAAAAGGTTCAACCATGACCGGGATTGCGCTTCTGGGTGCTGGCCGTATCGGGCAAGTGCATGCCAAGGCCATTGCCGAGGCTGGCGCGACCCTCGTCAGCGTCTATGATGTCATGCCCGAGGCCGCCAAGGCATTTGCCGATAAGACCGGCGCAACGCTCTGCGACAGCGCGGAAGCCGCCATTCACCACCCTGGTGTTGACGGCGTTTTGGTTGCCACCTCCACCGACACACATGTCGATCTTATTCTGGCTTCTGCCGAAGCTGGCAAGGCGGTGATGTGCGAAAAACCCATTGCGCCCAGCCTGGCTGAAGCGCGGCGCTGCATTAACGCGCTGGGCGAAAAAGCGGACCGGGTGTTTATCGGTTTTAACCGACGCTTTGATCCCGGACACGCTAAGGTCAATGCCGCTGTCCTTGGCGGCGAAATCGGGACCCTGGAGCAGCTGACCCTTACCAGCCGCGACCCTTACCCGCCCCCCTTGGAGTATATCCCCGTATCTGGCGGACTTTTCCGCGACATGATGATCCATGATTTCGACATTGCCCGCTGGATGCTGGGCGAAGAAATCGTCAAGATTTCAGCTGAAGGCAGTGTCGCTGTAGATCCGGAAATCGGCAAGCTGGATGATGTCGACACGGCCATTGTGTCAATGGTCAGTGAAAGCGGCAAACAGATCGTTATTCTGAACTCACGTCGCGCCGTTTACGGCTACGACCAACGCATCGAGGCGTTTGGCGCAAAGGGTATGCTGATTTCCGACAATCCGTCCGACACCAGCGTCAAGAGGTTTGGCCCCGAGCACTTCGCTGCACCCGACGCCTATGCGACCTTCTTTATGGATCGATACACCGTCAGTTACCGCCGTGAAATCGAGGCTTTCGTCCATATGATCCAGACCGGTGAAAAAGCGCCCGTCACCGCGAAAGATGGATTCATGGCCAGCTACCTCGCCGAAGCCGCCACCCTGTCCAGCAAATGGGGCAGGTCCATTGAATTGGACATTGAGGGTCAGGCGACCTGGGGCAACCGCACCTCATGATGGCAAGCCGGAACGCTGGCACCAAAGCGCTGATCACCGGCGGAACGCAAGGTCTTGGTCTGGCCATTGCCCGCCGGCTGATTGAGGAAGGGGCCACCAGCCTCGTCATCAGTGGTCGCAACATGGCACGCGGAGAACGGGCAGCGGCTGAACTGAATGCGCTGGGTGCCCATTGCACCTTCATTCCGGCAGATGTGTCAAAGCTCGACGATTGCAGCAAACTCGTGGCCCGCAGTATAGCCGCCCTTGGCAAGGTGAATGCACTGGTAAATTCAGCGGCCGATACGGGGCGTGGCTCGATCACAGACACCACGCCCGATGTGTTTGAAAACCACTTCAACACCAATGTGCGCGGGCCGTTTTTCATCATGCAGGGTGTCATCAAACACCTTCTGGCAGAGAAAAGCCCCGGCAGCCTTGTCAATATTCTGTCCATGTCAGCCCATGCGGGCCAAAGCTTCATGGCGCCCTATTCGGCTTCAAAAGCAGCTCTGTCCACGCTCACGAAAAATGTGGCCAACGCCCACCGATCAGACCGCATTCGCTGCAACGGCATTAATGCAGGCTGGATGGACACACCCGGCGAAGCAAACATTCAAAAGATCTGGCACAATGCCGACGCGGACTGGTTGAAAAAGGCTGAAGCCGCCATGCCTATGGGCCAATTGGTGAAGCCGGACCAACTGGCCGCGCTGATTGCCTATATGCTCAGCCCTGAAGCAGGTGTGATGACCGGTTCCATCGTCGATTACGACCAGAACATTGCTGGCGCTGTTCCAGAATAAGAAGAGGCGGATCCAAAGTGTGCGTGCTAGCTGCTAACTATTAACGCAGCGGCGCACGCCTCTGTCTCACCGGAGCATACCCTCAGCACCAAGTCACCCGTTCGATAGACTATTCATATTTGACACATGCCACGAGCAACCCTATATTTCTGTCATGACAGAAATAACAGAAAATACCGACAACAAAGAAAGACTTCCCAAAGCGGTCGAGACCTTTGTGCTCAATTGGGGGGATTTGGGCAGCAAATGGGGCGTGAACCGTTCGGTCAGCCAAATCCATGCTTACCTATATCTGGCTGACACACCACAAACTGCAGAGCAAATTGCAGATGAACTGGATATGGCCCGTTCCAATGTCTCCAATTCAATCAAGGAATTGCTCAATTGGACTCTTATTTATCGCGTACCAATTCGTGGAGACCGACGGGATCATTTCAAAGCGGAAACCGATGTTTGGGAGATCGCAGCACGTATTGCGGCAGGCCGGAAAGCTCGAGAAATTGACCCCGCTTTGGTGACCTTGCGCGACAGTGTTTCACAAGCCGAAGGTGACCCCCTCATCAGCAAAGAGAAGCTGGAAAAGCTGAAGGCCATGCTGGAATTAACCGAGTCCGTCGACCGCTCGTACAATCAAATGCTGTCCTTGCCAAAGGCAAGGCGGGCCACACTTTTGAAGCTCGGCACAAAAATATCCTCCTATTTGCCCAAAAGCCCCAGAAGTAAGGACAAACAATAGCTCAGAAGATCGGAGCGCAAGCCATGAAACAACTCTGCAACCAAGAACGGCTGAAAAAATACTGCAATACAACCGAAAATCAGGACAATCGGTTCTGTAACCTGTTGTCGGAAGCAGACTGGCAACAACTCCCAGACGCAGTACAGGTGAGATTTTCCAAAATTGTGAAAGGCGGTGAAAGCACCGTTTATGCAGGCGAAATCACACAAATGCGCAAGAGCGTATGGGGCACCGGTCTTGCGCAACTTTTACGCCTGTTTGGAGCACCTTTGCCGTTGAGCAGTGATATTGGAACACCTTCAATCGTCAGCGTAACTGAGGACGGGGCGACCGGTGGACAGATATGGACCAGACTCTATGCCAACAAGAGCGGTTTTCCCCAAATCGTCCAATCCGCAAAACGCTTCAGCGGACCAACCGGGCTTGAAGAATATCTCGGTTTTGGCGTCAGCATGAGATTGAGAGCGCGCGTCGATGGAGAATGCCTTGCTTTTGAAAGCGCCGGTTACGCCTTCAAATGCTTGGGCATTGTTCTGCCCCTGCCGCGCTGTGTGGTGCCACTTGATCTGATTGTCCGTCACAAAGATTTGGCAGAGGGCAAATTTGTCTTCACATTGGATTTGACCCATCCATGGCTCGGCGAATTAATCCACCAGGAAGGCGTCTACAGTGAGGACACATCCAATGCATGATCAGGCAATCTGTCTATTCGACAGTATCTGTATGCTTTGTAACCGTTCGGTGCAGTACATTTTGCGCCACGAGAAAGCACCGACCATCACATTTATCGCGGTGCAGTCCGCACGTGGCCAGAGCCTGGCAGAACAATATGAAGTGGACCCGCACAGTCCCGACACCTTTCTGTTCATCGAAAATGACAAAATGTTGAAAAAATCCGATGCTGTCATTGCAGTCTCACGGCAATTGAATGGATTGGCAATTCTTGTCGGATATGCGCGGTTCATTCCAAAATTCATGCGCGACTTTGCCTATGACAGGGTCGCGGCCAATCGTACCCGCTGGTTCGGACAAGCCAGTGAATGCAGCGTACCTACACCAGACACAAAACACCGTTTTGTGCTGTAGTTGGTCCCATGAGCCCAACAATCATAAACCCCACGATACTGATCATTGGAGGAACCGGCGTATTCGGGAGACGCTTGCTCACACATCTGGCTCGTTTTGAAAAC
>CAZOCA010000020.1:0-14197 GCA_964578105.1 uncultured Pararhizobium sp. | reverse complement strand
ACCGAATTCAGCATCCAGCGCACATGCGCCCAAAAAGCAAAGATCAGCCGATATATGGCTGACGGCCATCACAGTCTCCGCTCCGACAGCCAAACCACCCGCAACACTCAACCGGCCTCCAATCAACACAGTTGGAATGGCTTTCGCCAGTGTAGCCAGAGCAACGGCAGGTGACGGCGTGACGACCAGACTGTTGGGCATCCTTGGCAAGTTTTGAGCCAGGCATATCAAGGTCGAGCCACCATCCAACAACAGAACCATGCCATCAGAGGCCAAACCCGCAGCACGCTCCGCCAGCGCATCACGCGACTGGTTCTGTGTTTCCAGCCGAGAAAAGACCGGATTTGGACGTACAAGGAGCGGTACAGCTCCGCCACGAACCCGTTGCACATAGCCGGCATCTTCAAGGGTCAAAATGTCCCGCCGGATCGTATCAAGCGACACATCCAATTCGCTCGCAAGAGCACTTGCAATCAATGTATCGCCCGCTGCCACGCGGTTTCTCAATATCGATTGCCGCATTTCGGGATTGTTCAATTCGGGAGGATTCACAATTACGCACCTGCGGTATACTGCAATATTATGCATGATTCTGCATTATAGCGCAAGATACCCAATGAAAGGCAACAAGCCTTTCAATAGCTTAACCAGGTCAGACACAAGTGCCTCATATGCTTCAGAGGTGGGTCGGTCTATGAGCAATAAAGCGCGTGCAATGTCTTAAGGACTTCGCCAACTTCTCTGCCTTTGAGAGAGTAATAAATTGTCTGCGCATCCCTGCGGGTTTGTACCAGCCCCGCTGAGCGCAGCTTTTTCAAATGATGCGACATCGCCGGTTGCGACATATCAACAAGGCCAGCCAAGGCCAGAACACTCTGCTCACCTTCCAGCAATATGCACAGAATGCGAAGTCGTGCTGGCTGTGACAGCATCCCCATCAACTCTGAGGCTTCTCTTATTTTTGGCTCCAATGCGCCAACTGAATTGTCCATAGAAATTTTCACTCTTGAATATATGAGATCACTTATATAAGTGTATATTGATATAACAACAAGCAAGGATGGGTATCATGTTCAAAACTGCAAATGTCGGCTCCGTTGATCGCATTGTTCGACTGGTTGTCGGAGCCGTCTTCATCATTCTGCCTTTCATCTCCGCATCACCACTTTGGTCCGGAGCACTCATGATCTGGTTGCTGCCGATCATCGGTATAATTTTGATCGCCACAGCCTTCTTGCGCTTCTGCCCACTCTACAAGATCCTGGGCGTTAAGACCTGCAAAGCGGGCTGATGACAAGAGAAAGAATATCATGACCGATTTTACACCATGGGCATCGCTCGGTGGCGGTGTCCTCATTGGAATTGCCGCTATTCTCTTGATGGCACTCCATGGCCGTGTGGCCGGAATGACTGGAATTTTATCCGGTGTCATTCCGCCCCTCGGCACAGATTGGAGATGGCGCATCGCTTTTCTGGCAGGTGCCATTGCAGCCCCACCGATCTATCTGTTGCTCGGGGGAACTGTATCATTTGCTGTTCCTGTCAGCACGGCCGCGCTCATTATCGGTGGGCTGATTGTTGGCGTCGGTGTCTTTTTTGGCTCCGGATGCACGAGCGGACACGGTGTTTGCGGCATGGCCCGCCTGTCTCCCCGCTCCATCGTGGCAACCTGTGTGTTTATGGTTGCCACCTTCATCACTGTTTTCATCACCCGTCATATATTGGGGCTGTAGCATGACACGTCTGTTATCTTCACTAATTATCGGTGCAATATTTGGCCTCGGAATTGCTATATCCGGCATGGCAAATCCGGCAAAGGTCCTCAACTTTTTCGATCTGTTCGGAACTTGGGATCCAAGCCTCATTTTTGTTATGGGTGGCGCGCTCATTACCACTGCCATTGGCTACCGCATCGTATTTGCCAGGCAGCAAAAACCTTTAATGGGACCAACCTTTGTGGTGCCTAAAAACAGAGCCATCGATTCCCGATTGATTGCAGGTTCGGCGACTTTTGGTGTCGGTTGGGGTCTTGCTGGGTTTTGTCCTGGTGGCGCTATCCCTGCTCTTGGTCTGGGATACTCCGAAACGCTGATTTTTGTAGCCGCAATGATCATCGGGATTATTGGTGCAAGGCAGGCGAACAAACGCTTTCAGGAAAATGCCATACTCGCCTGACGTCGCAATCCCCGCCCTGACCGGCCAACGCAACACATCGACCAGTTGAACAAGAAAAATCAAATATTATATTCAAAAATATGAATAGGAGAATATGATGAGTGAATACACCGTAAATCTATCAGTTCAGCCAGAAGTGACCGCATTTTTTGACGAGGCGACAAATACAATTAGCTACGTCGTCAAAGATCCGGCCAGCACTTCCTGTGCAGTCGTCGATTCCGTCATGGACATCGACTATGCCGCTGGACGGCTTGCCTATGATCATGCAGATCGCATCATTTCCTTTATCTCCGATAATGGGCTGAAACTGGAATGGATCATTGAAACACACGTCCATGCAGACCATCTGTCCGCGGCCCCCTATATCCAGGAAAAGCTAGGTGGAAAGATCGGCATCGGTGACAAAATTCTGATCGTTCAGGACACATTTGGCAAGGTCTTCAACGAAGGCACCGAGTTCCAACGCGACGGGTCCCAGTTTGATGCGTTATTCAAGGATGGCGACACCTACAGCATTGGCTCAATGCAGGCCCTTGCCATTCATACACCAGGCCACACCCCCGCATGCATGGTTCACGTCATGGGAAATGTTACCTTTGTCGGTGACACTTTGTTTATGCCGGATGCCGGGTCCGCTCGTGCCGACTTCCCGGGCGGAGATGCCGGAACGCTTTATGACAGTATCCAGAAGGTTCTAACCCTGCCAGATGAGATGCGCCTGTTCATGTGCCACGATTATGGCCCCAATGGTCGTGATATCCGTTGGGAAACCAGTGTTGGTGAGGAAAAACAGCACAATATTCACGTTGGTAATGCCAAATCCCGTGAAGAATTTGTCAAGTTTCGAAGTGAACGTGATGCCACGCTCGACATGCCGACACTCATTCTTCCATCGCTTCAGGTCAATATGCGTGCAGGCGAAGTGCCGCGCGATGATGACGGAAACCCAATGCTGAAAGTACCAATCAATCAGCTGTGAAGCACCAAAGTGCGGACACCTTGCAAAGGTAAGGCTGTCCGCACCCGCAATCGGTCTGCACGCGGCTTTGAACACAAGGGAATCTATCGTGATGACTTACACAAGAATCAATGATGATCTTTCGGTCAGTTCGCAGATCTATACCGATGATATCGAACAGATAATCAAAAGTGGCTTCCGGTCGATCATCTGCAACCGGCCGGACGGGGAAACACCGGATCAACCAGACTTCGTCACAATCGCATCACATGCGAAACAAGCCGGATTGGAAGCCCTCTACATCCCTGTCACACCCGGCGAGATGCAGGAAAAACAAGCAAATCAATTCGCGGAAGCCTTGCGCACACTTCCCGGCCCCATTCTGGCATACTGCCGCAGCGGTGCCCGTTCTTCTGCATTATGGAAACGGCAGAAAGAACTGGCTGAAAACAACTCCAAATAACGGCGAAGTGGCACCACAGCATGTTCACACAGTCCTTCCGGAAATTGGGCAAGATTGCACCTCGCTATCTACCAATACTGACATGGAGCAAGTCGTATAATCGGGACATTTTCAGCAGTGACATGATGGCTGCACTGATCGTAACGATCATGCTGATCCCGCAATCACTCGCCTATGCCTTGCTGGCAGGACTTCCAGCACAAATGGGCATCTATGCGTCCATGTTCCCAATCATTCTGTACGCCATTTTTGGGACAAGTAGCACATTGGCTGTGGGGCCCGTCGCTGTCATCTCTCTTATGACTGCAGCGGCAATCGGAAAAATCGCTCTACCCGGATCAGCGGAATTTGTCGTAGCCGCTCTTACACTGGCATTCCTGTCTGGCGCTCTCCTTATGATTCTGGGCATTCTGCGCTTGGGATTTCTCGCCAACTTTCTATCCCATCCAGTGATTTCCGGTTTCATAACCGCGTCCGGCATTTTGATCGCAACCAGCCAACTCAAACATATTCTCGGTGTGACGGCGGAGGGACATAATCTGCCAGACCTTCTGGCTTCTCTTGGACAAAACATACAGAATTCGAACCTCTATACCGCCGCACTCGGTATCGGGGCAATGATGTTGCTATTCTGGGCCAGAAGCGGATTGAAACCGCTGCTCAGGCGGTGCGGCATACCTTCTGGAGTGGCAGATATCGCTGCCAAGACCGGCCCCGTCGCTGCAGTTATTGGCACCATCCTACTTGCATGGACACTTGATCTGGGCACCAAGGGCGTTGCTCTTGTCGGCGAAATACCACAGGGCCTGCCTCCACTCACGCTTCCGTCCTTCTCAATGGCACTTTGGCGCGATCTCATCGGTTCGGCTGTTATCATCTCTGTCATCGGCTTCGTTGAATCAATCTCTGTGGCACAGACCCTTGCTGCCAAAAAGCGGCAACGCATTGACCCTGATCAGGAATTAATCGGCCTTGGGGCCGCCAATATGGGAGCGGCATTTACAGGCGGATTTCCAGTGACAGGCGGGTTTTCAAGATCTGTCGTCAATTATGATGCTGGTGCACGCACTCCGGCAGCAGGTGCCTATACCGCGCTCGGACTTGCCTTGGCTGCACTGTTTCTCACACCGTTCATCGCGTTTCTTCCAAAGGCCACTTTGGCCGCCACCATTGTTGTTGCCGTCTTGTCGCTGGTGGATTTTTCAATTCTGAAGAAAACCTGGCAATACTCCAAAGCGGATTTCACCGCCGTATTCACCACATTGCTGATAACTCTTTTGTTCGGTGTGGAATGGGGTGTCATAGCAGGTGTTCTGATTTCGCTCTTGATCCATCTCTACAATTCCTCCCGCCCTCACATCGCAATTGTTGGACAAGTTCCGCAAACCCAGCACTATCGCAACATTCTGCGTCACAATGTCATTACGCAAGAGACTGTTCTTTCGCTCCGGGTCGACGAAAGCCTCTATTTTGCCAATGCACGGTTTCTTGAAGATGTGATTTCACGAGAAGTGGCGGAAAGGCCATCCATCAAACATCTCGTTCTCCTGTGCGCAGCGGTAAATCACATAGATATGAGTGCTCTTGAATCCCTTGAAGCCATCAATGAACGTCTTCGCGATATGCAGGTAAAGCTGCATCTCAGCGAGGTTAAAGGCCCAGTCATGGATCGATTGACTGGCACTGACTTTTTAGAACAACTCACGGGAAAGGTATTTCTCAGCCATCATCAAGCCATAAACGAATTGTCCGGGCAGCCCGACAACACTGTCCAAACCCCTTGACAGTTTTTGCCCACACCTTCCTAGTCGCTTCGCTCATTTACTGACACGAGCGATGATTCTGAAAGGAAAAAGACATGGGAATTGGCAGCCTTATTATATTTCTGCTTATCGGTGCAATTGCTGGCTGGTTAGCCGGCATGATCATCTCAGGTTTCGGCTTCGGCCTGCTCGGCAACATCATTGTCGGAATTATAGGCGCCTTCATTGCAGGAAATGTGCTTCCCGCAGTGGGAATTCAAATCGGCGGCGGCCTTTTTGGGTCCATAATCCACGCGACCATTGGCGCGGTGTTGCTGCTTTTTGTAGTCAAACTTGTCAAAAAAGCCTAACGAAACAGCCGCTATTCTGGTCTTTCACACTCCAAACACGAAGTGAAAGACCAGTATTTTCAAATTTTGCCAGTATTTTCAAATTTTGAATGACTTCACGAACGGAACCGAAGGTTGCCTGCATTCAGTTCGGAAACTGACTTGCATCCCATCAGCCGCATACCCCGTTCAATCTCGGTACGCATAAGTTCCAGCGCCCGTTCCACACCTGGCTGGCCAGCCGCTGCCAACGGATAAAGATAGAACCGACCACCCCCAACAGCCTTGGCACCAAGCGACAGAGCTTTCAGCACATGGGTGCCACGCTGCACGCCGCTGTCCATAATGACATCAATCTGGTCTCCCACGGCATCCACAATTTCCGCCAACTGATCAAACGGCGCGCGCGATCCATCCAATTGCCGTCCACCATGATTGGACAGCACAATGCCCGTGCAGCCTATCTGAACCGCGCGCTTGGCATCAGCGACGCTCATCACGCCCTTAAGACAGAACTGTCCGTCCCATTCCTCAACCATTTTGGCGACATCGTCCCAGGTCATGGACGGGTCCAGCATTTCCGTAAAATAGCGCCCGATCGACAACGCGCCATCGCTCATATCCACATGATCATCAAGTTGCGGCAAAGCGAACTTCTCATGAGTGATATAATTGATGCCCCATACGGGCTTCATGGCAAACTGAACCATGCCGCCCAAAGTCAGACGAAATGGAATTGAAAAGCCAGTGCGCAGATCACGCTCCCGGTTGCCGCCGGTAATGGAATCCACGGTCAGCATCATCACTTCCACACCAGCCTCTTTGGCACTCTGCATCATTGCCCGGTTGAGGCCACGGTCCTTGTGGAAGTAAAATTGGTAGCATTGCGGGTTGCTGTGCTTTTTCCGCACCTCAGCAAGGCTAACGGTCCCCAGGGATGACACCCCAAACATGGTGCCGTATTTTTCCGCCGCAGCGGCAACAGCCCGCTCTCCATCATGATGGAACAGGCGTTGTAACGCCGTCGGCGAGCAGTAAATCGGCATGTCCAGCTTTTGCCCCATGACAGTAACGGACATATCTACGTCCTTCACACCGGACAGAACATTCGGGACCAGGTCGCATTCTTCAAATGATTCCGTATTACGCTGATAGGTCGTCTCATCATCAGCCGCCCCGTCAATATAATTGAAGATAGGGCCAGGCAAACGCCTTTGAGCAAGTTCGCGAAAATCATGAAAATTGTGGCAGTGTTTCAGGCGCATAAAGACTCGCAATATCTGGAATTTCGCCGCCATCGTAAACAACTGGTCACCGGTTGCAACGGCTCAAACCGCAAGAGCCGATTGCGGCGGCTTGTTTCTGCGTCAGTCAGCACTTTTTCGCGTTTATCCCGGAGATAAAATATGCACGCTTGAGCGCCCCGTCTGCATCGATTTCACAACAATCACAGTCCTTGTTCTGTTTGCATGCAATACAGCGCTCGCGCCGAATAAACATGGAGCTTGTTCCCCAAACCATTGCGCTGCTGTCCAACAAATCTTACTGATACCCTACAAACAGGCCAGGCTCCGGCTAACGGCCCAATCATTCCAGCCAAATTCTGATGTAAGGATACGCACCATGAAAAATTCCCCTTCCTCAGTGGATCCTGATGGCTTGATGGAATTCTCTGTCGTTTTTACAGACCGCTCTCTCAACCACATGTCGCAGACATTTCAAAAAGTCATGAACGACATCTCCTCAATGTTGAAGGAGGTTTATAAAGCTGACGCTGCGGTTGTTGTTCCAGGCGGCGGCACCTTCGCCATGGAAGCAGTTGCCCGGCAATTTGCTGGTGGCAAGAAAGCAATGGTTCTGCGCAATGGCTGGTTTTCATATCGCTGGACGCAAATTTTTGAAGCAGGCGACATCCCCTCAGAACAGACCGTTCTGAAAGCACGCCAGAGCGGGAATGATCGTCCAGCCCCGTTTGCACCACACCCGATTGAGGATGTGGTCAAGGCCATCCATCAGGAAAAACCCGACATTGTTTTCGCCCCCCATGTAGAAACGTCATCAGGTATTTTGCTGCCAGACGACTACATAAAATCGGTTACAGAAGCGGCCCATTCTGTGGGTGCATTGTTTGTGCTCGATTGTATTGCGTCCGGTGCCTTGTGGGTCGACATGAAGGCCTGCGGCGTTGATGTCCTCATAAGCGCGCCCCAAAAAGGATGGAGTTCATCACCATCCTCTGGCCTGGTCATGCTCAGCCAGCGCGCTTTGGATGTTCTGCCAGAAACCAAAAGCTCAAGCTTTGCGGTTGATCTCGCCAAATGGCACCAGATCATGCAGGCCTATGAAAATGGTGGCCACGCCTATCATTCCACCATGCCCACCGATGCGCTGACAGGATTTCGCAACACAATGCTGGAAAGCCACGAATATGGCTTTGAAAAGCTGCGCGAAGACCAGATAAGCCTTGGCCAGGGCGTTCGTAAGCTTCTGGCAGATCATGGCTACAAAAGTGTCGCAGCACCCGGTTTCGAAGCCCCGGGCGTGGTGGTCAGCTACACCAGTGATCCAGATATTCAGAACGGCAAGAAATTTGCAGCCCAAGGCATGCAGATCGCCGCAGGCGTCCCGTTGATGTGCGATGAACCATCCGACTTTTCAACATTCCGCCTTGGCTTGTTTGGGCTCGACAAGATGCATGATGTGGAAACGGCTATTGAAAAAATCGAAACCGCACTGAAACAAATTGAAGCATAGGGTTGAAACACAGCCCTTTGGACGGTGAGCTAATCACGCGCTTCAAGGCGGATAACCTTGTCCTGCAAAAACTCTTTTTCGAAAGTGTTATTCGATAAATTGATCGCAGTTTGGAAACACGCCTTGGCCGATAGTCGATCGCCCGCACGGCTCAGCACATCTGCTTTGGCCGCAAAAAAGGGTTGATATTGGTCCAATTGCCCATCAACGGCAACGGCGTCCAGCATCTCCAATGCGGCTTTGGTCGAGCTTGCATAAGAAACAGCTACGGCCAGATTGATATAGACCACTGGTGACGGCTGCATCGCATACAGCATTTGATAAAGCGCTTCAATTTGTGGCCAATCAGTCTTATCCCATGATGGGCTTTGTGCATGCAGAGCACTGATGGCTGCTTGAAGCTGGTAAGGTCCAACACGCTGTCTTGGAAGTATGTCTTCCAGCAGCATGGCCCCCTCTTGAATTTTTGACGCATCCCAGCGGTTCCTGTTTTGCAGCTCCAACGGCACCAGTCCACCAGTGGCGTTACTGCGTGAAAAGCGACGGGAATCATGCAGCAGCATCAGAGCCAGCAGGCCACCAACTTCAGGTTCATCTGGCAACAATTCTCGAATGATACGCGCCAACCGAATGGCCTCTTCGGTCAAGTCTGACCGGATAGTTGTCTCACCGGCACCGCAGGAATAGCCTGCATTAAAGATCAGGTAAATCACACCAAGAACAGATGAGAGGCGTTCAGGAAGGACCAATTGGTCGGGAACCTGATACGGAATTCCTGCAAGCGCAATTTTCTTCTTCGCGCGCACAAGGCGCTGCGCCATCGCATCCGGCCGGTCCAGAAAAGCGGCGGCAATTTCGTCGGTCGTCAATCCGCCAAGCGTACGCAAAGTCAACGCAACGCGCGTCTTTTCCTCAAGTGCTGGATGGCAGCATGTGAAAATCATTTCCAGGCGTTTATCGGGAATGATTTCCGGTTGATAGGCATCCTCGGCCTGATGCTCCAGATCAAGCAGATAGGAGATATCTGTCTGCTTGGATGTAAAGTTTTTGTCGCGACGCAACCTGTCGATGGCTTTTCGTCTGGCCGTGGTGATGAGCCAGGCAGCGGGACTGGCAGGCAGTCCGTTCTTCTGCCAATGCTGCATTGCCGATAGTATGGCGTCCTGCAAGCAGTCTTCCGCAAGCTGAAAATCACGCAGTGTTTTCACCAGGGCCGCCAGAATGCGCCCCCACTCTTCACGGACTGTTTTGTCTATGGCCTGCTGAAGCGTGTGAGAGGGCAGCATATTTTGCTCAGATCATGGATACACAGATGCGGTCATCCTCTTACCTTAGAGAATTTTCACATAGGCTGTCATCAGCGCCTTCAAACAGTCAGAATTCGTGCTTGGAAATTTGGGGGACCCGCTTTGCGCAAAAAATAGTTGAAGCACAAAGCGAGTGGCCTTTAAGTCCGAATGGATCGGATTAATTGTCCCAGACCACCAAAGGCCGTACTTCAATACGCCCATATGTCGCCGTCGGGATCATCGCAGCATAGTTCAAAGCGTCGTCCAGATCGGTACACTCCAGCAGATAATAGCCGCCCAATTGTTCTTTGGTCTCTGCAAATGGCCCATCCATTGTATCGGTCTTGCCATTGCGGATAGACAGTGTTGTAGCCGTCGTAATGCCCTGCAATGCATCACCAGCAACAAATTTACCGTCAGTTTTCACTTTTTCAGTGAAGTCCATATAGCCCTGCATGAAAGGGCCGAATTCCGGCGTGCCAGGCTGAGGACCAGAACCTTCAGCGGAGTAGATAAGAAGCATGTATTGCATTGGATCATTTCCCTGATTTGAAACAGAAGCACTGCGCCCCTGTATAAACCAGACGAACGGCTCAGACAAAAATCGACATCAAATCAAGAAAATTTCAACCGCACCCATTTTTGACAACACAACGCGTGAACAAAAACAGTGCTGGCGACCGGTATTTATCCGGTCGGCAAATGCATTTTTGTAGCTTCCAATCCTTGGCGCATATGCATATCCAGATGGTCCTGCATCGCATCCAGACTGTTCCCAAGAGCACATGTCACATAGACCTCGTGGCCCTGACGCAAGGGACCTGCTCGATTATGGGCTTTCTGATGCAGCGTGAAGTAAAATTGCAAATTAGGTTTCATCTGGCACCAGGTTTTCTGCAGCAAAGCATGCCCTGCCAACTCATAGCACCAATCGTGCAAATGAAGTTCCAGCTCAATTGCGCGCTCCGTATCTTCATTGCGGTCTATTTCAGACAGAAGCTCCGCATGACGCTGCTCCAGATCGGCACGCGCTTTGGGGTCGCGTTTCGCCCAGCATTGTTGGAAGGCAAACTGCTCCAACGCAGTCCGCAATGAATAAAGCTCTTCCAGATCCTGTCTGGTGACACTGCGCACAAACAGGCCCTTATACGGAAGGCTTTCCACCAGACCACTGTCGACAAGGTCACGAATGGCTTCACGCAAGGGTGCACGGCTGACACCCAATTGGTCAGCCAACCGGGTTTCCGTCAAACGCTCGCCAGGTTGCACATTTCCGTTCACAATCAACTGGCGCAGATGTCGAACAATCTGCCCACGTCGCGTTTCATCAACAATCGGTTTCAGCTTAACAAGGGTCGCCATAAGTCTACCGCGTCTGCTCAGCCACCAATTGCTTGTACAAATCCCGAATATGGCGGGTCATCGGTCCAGCACCTTCAGGTGCCTCTTCACCACCAATCCGTTTTCCATCGATCTCGCGCACAGGCGTTTGCGCACCAAATGTGCCCGTTAGAAAGGCTTCATCAGCACTGTATGCTTCATAGAGCGAGTAATTCTTTTCAAAGACAGGAATTTCATTGGCGCGGCACAGATCGATCACCTTCTGGCGCGTGACACCATTCATGCAATAATCACCCGTCGAGGTCCAAACCTCCCCTTTGCGCACAATGAAGAAATTGCAGGCATTGGTGGTATTCACAAACCCGTGCGGGTCCAGCATCAAACCTTCATCTGCACCGGCCTGCTCCGCCTGCAGACAGGCAATCACGCAATTCAGCTTGGAATGCGAATTGAATTTTGCATCTTGAGAATTCGGCAGACCGCGAACCTGCGGCACACTGGCCAACCGGATACCGCGGTTTTGCAACCGGTCCACCGGCTTTGAATGTTCGATGATAATGACAAGCGTTGAACCGGACCGAGATAATTTGGGGTGCTGAAACGGCTTTGCCTTCAAGCCACGTGTTACCATCAACCGGCAATGGGCGTCAGTGCGCATATTGTTTGCAGCCGCTGTACGGCGCAGCGCATCAGCAACGCCATCACGATCAAGCCCAATGTCAATTGAAACAGCTTTGCAGCTGTTGAACAGACGATCCATATGCTCATCGAAAAACGCCCAGGTACCGTCATAAAGCCGCATGCCTTCCCACATGCCATCCCCAAGCATGAACCCGGCATCATAGACCGACACCTTCGCATCATTGCGATGAACAATCTCGCCATTGACGTAAATCATGATGTCCTGATTACGCACATCATCTTCGGCTTCATGTGTGGTTGTCGAACTCTCGTCGGCGGTTGGGGCGGCAGATGTCATAGCTTGGTTCCATTAAGGGTGCGATAAATCACAGTGATAATTGTCGATTGTCGACAATCAGTCAACACACAGAAAGACCTTCACATTTAGCAAGTGAAATCAGATATTTACAGAAAATTTACCTTGCTCCAAAGAGAGCCCAAGCCAATTTGATCGAGATCAAGGTGCACATACCACCCTCCCCTAAACTACAGGTCACAATAGGCGGGTAGGATTAAGTCATGGGTTTCTTTCAAAAGACTGGCGATCAACTTGAATTGCTGGAGCAGATGATCGAACGGACCAGCGGAGGTTCGGGCCTTGATATGCTGACCGCGAGCGATCAGGATGTCCGCTCTGCCATGTTCGCCTGCCTGGGGTGTAAAAACACAGAGGCTTGCAAAAAATGGATGGCGGGAGATCACACCGGCGAAGCGCCACCAGCCTTCTGCCCGAATTCAGAGCGGCTGGCACGTCTTTCCAAAAGCTAGGCTCAAAGCCTGTCTTGGGCTGACGGCCCTTGATCATCCAAGCGCTCCTTCGACATTAAATCTGCAAGCCTTTGCCTTTGCTGACCATTCAGATCAAAATTCTCGGGATCAAGCCAGGCAACAAAGGCTTCCTTGATGGCAGGCCATTCCCGATCCAGTATCGAAAACCAGGCAGTATCCCGGTTGCGTCCCTTATACACCAACGCCTGGCGGAAAATCCCTTCAAAGCTGAAGCCATACCGATCGGCCGCTTTGCGCGAAGCAGCGTTCAAACTGTCGCATTTCCACTCATAACGACGATAGCCAAGGGTCTCAAAGGCATGCGCCATCATCAAAAACATGGCCTCTGTTGCCAGCGATGTGCGCTGTAAAAGCGGCGAATAGGCAATAGTGCCCACCTCAATGGAACCCGCTTCTGGCGCAATACGCATATAACTGGCAATGCCCACCGCTTTCGCATTCGCCTTTTCAATGACAGCATAAAACAACGGATCACGCCCCTTGCTGGCAGTCGCAACCCAGTCTTTCAACGCGGCTTTGGTCGCGAAAGGACCGGCTCCCATATAGGTCCAGAGTTGTCCCTCGGCATCAAGTGCAAAGGCATCTGCAAGATCATCGCCGTGCCGACCGACATCCAGCTTCTCCAAACGGCATAGCCGTCCTTCCAGCAATTCCCCGGTCGGAAATGTGCTTCCACCCCACGCTGGAACCGCCGCCCCCACTGGCTGGCCAAATTCATTGGTTCGCGGGTGCACATCTTCGCTCATCAGATTCAGCCTCCAAAAGCCACGTCAGCGTAGAGCTTCACAGCAATCAGCGCCAACAGCGCCAATATCACCTTGTCGAAAACACTACGCGGAACATAGCGCGCAATAAAAGCTCCAACTGGCATGCAGCCAATCAGCGGAATAAGTGCGATCCAACTGATCCAAAAGCGCTCAGTTGTCATCAGCCCAAGTCCAACCAAAAACGGCAATTGCACAAGGGCCATGGATGCAAAGAAGAACGAGACCGTCGCGATAAACTGCTCCCGTTCCGGCTTCATGGCATTTAGAAATGTCAGTGAAACCGGAGCCGAAATACCCAGTGAACCCTGCAAGACGCCAGCAATTGTTCCCACCGGTACAACAATCCGCACAGCAGTTGCGTACTCCAGAACCCATTCAGGTCTGGCCAATCGGAAAGCAATATAGAGAGTGACCGCAACCGCTATCATCGCAGTCAATAAATCGGTGGGCAGATAGGCCAGCATAAAAGTGCCAACGATAGCGCCCATGAGTCCAGTAGCAGCAAAGCGATAGGTCAATGCTGGCGGCAATTGGTTTTTCCGATAGCTCCAAGCCTGCCACAAATTCGATAACAGATTTGGAATTACAAAAATTGTGACCGCAGTTGGCACGTCGTAGAACAGCGCAATGATGGGGATAGCAACGACAGGTGCCCCTGCACCGGTCGCCCCCTTCAAAATACCGCCCAGCGCAAAACTCAGAAAAATATAGAAGAATTCCATAGTCCCTCGTAACGCCCAACCAGAAGTTCGACAACTGTAAAACACCACCCGAGTAACAGAGAAAGACCAATTGCAAATTGCGTCGGTCTGAAATCATGTTCAGGGCGCTGTTGTGCATCCCGGTTCACCCCGTTCAAAGAACAGAAAGACAAGCGCATTGAAG
>CAZOCA010000019.1:12639-14524 GCA_964578105.1 uncultured Pararhizobium sp. | reverse complement strand
GTGGAAGCTGCCATGTATCTACATCATTGAAAATAACCGCTACGCCATGGGCACCTCCGTGGCGCGGTCGTCATCGCAGCCCGATTTTTACCGCCGCGGCGAAAGCTTTGGCGTCCCAGGCAAACAGGTTGACGGCATGGACGTGCGCTCAGTGAAGGCTTTGGGAGATGAAGCCGTCACGTGGTGTCGTTCCGGTAAGGGACCGATGATCCTTGAGATGCTGACTTATCGCTACCGCGGCCATTCCATGTCCGACCCTGCAAAATATCGTTCCAAGGAAGAAGTGCAGAAAATGCGCGACGAGCAGGACCCGATTGAACAGGTCCGGAAAAGATTGCTGGAAAAAGACTGGGCCAAGGAGGACGAATTGAAGGAAATCGACAAGGAAGTCCGATCAATTGTCGCTGAGTCTGCTGAATTTGCTCAAGCCAATCCGGAACCGGATGCATCTGAGCTTTGGACCGACATTTACCGCTAAGGGGAGCGAGACATATGCCTATTGATATTTTAATGCCCGCGCTTTCCCCGACGATGGAAGAAGGCACACTTTCAAAATGGCTCAAAAAGGAAGGCGACGCCGTGTCCTCCGGCGATGTCATTGCCGAGATTGAGACCGACAAGGCAACCATGGAAGTTGAATCCATTGATGAAGGCACCATCGGTAAAATCTTTGTCGCCGAAGGCACCGAAAATGTGAAGGTCAATGCGCGGATCGCAGTCATTCTGGAAGACGGCGAAAGCGCTGACGCAATTTCTGAAGCCGGATCTCCCGATGCGGCAGCCTCTGCCGGGGATGATGCAGAACAGCCGGATGAAGAATCAGAGGCCTCGGCTCCAGTCGCAGCTCAGGCTGCGGAGGTCGAAGCACCTTCAGATCCGGAAATTCCTGCCGGTACGCCAATGGTATCCACAACGGTGCGTGAAGCACTGCGTGATGCCATGGCCGAAGAAATGCGGCGGGATGGAGATGTCTTTGTGATGGGCGAAGAAGTCGCCGAATATCAAGGCGCTTACAAGATCACGCAAGGTTTGTTGCAGGAATTCGGTGCAGACCGCGTCATCGATACCCCCATCACCGAGCATGGCTTTGCCGGTCTTGGTGTCGGCGCTGCGATGGCTGGTTTGCGCCCGATTGTCGAGTTCATGACATTCAACTTTGCTATGCAGGCCATTGATCACATTATCAATTCTGCAGCCAAAACACTCTACATGTCAGGTGGTCAGATGGGCGCACCCATCGTATTTCGTGGTCCAAACGGTGCCGCCGCACGTGTGGGTGCACAGCACAGCCAGGATTATGCAGCCTGGTATTCCAATGTCCCGGGCCTGAAAGTTGTGATGCCGTATTCAGCGGCAGACGCAAAAGGGTTACTGAAAGCGGCTATTCGCGATCCGAACCCGATTATCTTTTTGGAAAACGAAATCCTCTATGGGCAATCCTTCGATGTGCCGGACGTGGAAGACCTGGTGCTGCCGATCGGTAAGGCGCGCATCGCGCGTACAGGCTCTGATGTCACCATCGTATCCTTTGGGATTGGCATGACTTACGCGCTTAAGGCGGCAGAAGAGTTGTCTGCCATGGGCGTGGAGGCGGAAGTCGTTGACCTGCGCACCATTCGCCCAATGGACGTCGACACGATTATTAAATCGGTGAAGAAGACGGGTCGTTGCGTGGCGGTCGAAGAGGGCTTCCCACAATCAGGTGTCGGGGCTGAAATCGTCGCTCAATTGATGGAAAAAGCTTTTGATTTCCTTGATGCACCGGTCCTGCGGATCTGTGGCAAGGATGTGCCAATGCCTTATGCAGCCAATCTGGAAAAACTTGCTCTGCCGAATGTTGGCGAAGTGATTGATGCAGTCAAAGCTGTCACCTACACCGACTGAT
>CAZOCA010000019.1:4167-12629 GCA_964578105.1 uncultured Pararhizobium sp. | reverse complement strand
CAAACTGGCTCGTTAAGGAAGGCGACAGCGTTTCTTCCGGCGACGTGCTTGCTGAAATCGAAACAGATAAAGCCACGATGGAGGTTGAATCCATCGATGAAGGTGTCATCGGCAAGATATTCGTCGAGGCAGGCACCGAGGGCGTTAAAGTGAATGCCCGCATTGCGGTCATTCTGGAAGAGGGTGAGGACGCATCTGCGATTTCATCCGAAGCTCCACCAGTCAAAGCAGAGGCAGAAAAACCAACACCAGCCAAGACTGAAGTGGCACCGGCAAGTGCGCCTGCGCCGTCAAAATCAGGTTCTGAAAGCAGTGGGGGCCGTGTGTTCTCCTCGCCTCTGGCACGTCGACTGGCAAAAGCAGGCGGCATCGACATTGCAGCCGTAAAGGGATCGGGTCCCAGAAACCGGGTCATCAAACGTGACGTGGAAGAAGCCATTGCAAATGGTGGAACGACAGCTTCTGCGCAGACTGCAACAGCGGCAAAAACTGCCGCCGCTCCGTCTTCTGCGCCATCAGGCATGTCGGATGACGCAGTTCTGAAACTATACGCGGAAGATTCCTATGAGTTGGTTCCCCACGATGGCATGCGCAAAACGATTGCGGCCCGTCTGACGGAAGCCAAACAAACCATTCCGCATTTCTACCTGACAATCGATTGCGATCTGGATGCATTGCTTGCACTGCGCAGCCAGCTGAACGCGGCTGCACCGAAGGATTCTGAAGGCAAACCTGCCTACAAGATTTCGGTCAATGATATGGTAATCAAGGCACATGCTCTGTCTCTGCGTGCCGTTCCGGAAGCAAATGTCTCTTGGAGCGCTGGTGGCATGTTAAAGCACAAGCATTCCGACATCGGAGTTGCCGTCTCTATTCCAGGCGGCTTGATTACGCCCATCATCACTCGTGCAGAGGAAAAATCCCTGTCCACCATTTCCAGTGAAATGAAGGATTTGGCAAAACGGGCAAGGGACCGCAAGCTTCAGCCGCAGGAATATCAGGGCGGAACATCAGCGGTCTCAAACCTTGGCATGTTTGGCGTGAAGGACTTTGCAGCGATTGTAAATCCACCGCATGGATCCATCCTCGCTGTTGGTGCAGGGACACAGCAAGCTGTCATAAAAGATGGCGCGGTTGCTGCGGCAACAATTATGTCGGTCACGCTCTCAACCGATCACAGAGCTGTGGATGGCGCATTGGGTGCAGAACTGATGCAGGCTTTCAAGGGCTTCATTGAAAATCCAATGAGCATGCTGGTTTAAGCCAGCATGTTTTGCGGTATGCCCAGCATGTTTTGCGGTATGCAATGCCAGAATTGACGCAGATCAAGGAGAGTTGAATGGGCGGCGAATAGAGTTTCGGGGAAGTCATCAGGAGAAGGGACACCCCATGAGCAATACGCCGCATGAACTTGCAGAAGAATTTCCAGAACACGTTGAAAAAATTCGTGATTTGAAGATGAATGACGGACATTTCTCACGCCTGTCGAGTGAGTATCACGATGTAAACCGGTCCATTCACCGCGCAGAGACGAATATTGAACCAACCGACGACCTACATATGGAAGATATGCGCAAAAAACGCATGCGGTTGAAAGATGAAATTTATGGGATGCTGAGCGCCTAAGAACCCCAGCCATCCCGACGCTGCAAAAACAGCAGCGTTTATGAAGGAGATGGCAAAGTGGCAAATTCCTATGATGTAATCGTGATTGGCGGCGGGCCGGGAGGCTATGTCGCCGCCATTCGCGCAAGCCAACTGGGTTTGAAAACAGCAGTGGTAGAGCGAGAGCATCTGGGTGGCATTTGCCTGAACTGGGGCTGCATTCCTACCAAAGCGCTTTTACGATCCGCCGAAGTCTACCACTACATGGAACATGCCAAAGACTATGGCCTGACGGCCGATAAGTTCGGCTTCGATATGAGTGCCATAGTCAAGCGATCCCGCGGCATATCTGGCCAGCTCAATGGCGGTGTTGGGTTCCTGCTCAAGAAAAACAAAGTAGACGTAATCTGGGGCGAAGCTGAAATCACCAAACCCGGTGAAGTGAAAGTTGGAAAGCCCAAAAAGAAGGCTGTCGAGCCACAGCACCCTGCGCCAAAGGGAACCTTGGGCGAAGGCACCTATTCAGCAAAACATATCATTGTATCTACAGGGGCTCGCCCGCGTGCGCTGCCTGGCATCGAACCGGATGGCGATCTGATCTGGACGTATTTCGAGGCCATGGTTCCGCCGTCCATGCCCAAATCCCTCGTGGTTATGGGATCTGGCGCAATCGGCATCGAATTCGCCTCGTTCTACCGCACCATGGGTGCAGATGTTACAGTCGTGGAACTGATGCCTCAAGTCATGCCTGTGGAAGACGCAGAAATATCGGCGCTTGCGCGAAAGCGTTTTGAGAAACAGGGTATGAAAATACTCACGGAAGCCAAAGTAACCAAGGTGGCCAAAGGCAAGGGTTCGGTGACAGCCACCGTTGAAACCAAAGATGGCAAGACACAGGAAATTACCGCTGAAAAGCTCATTTCAGCAGTTGGTGTGCAGGGCAATATTGAAGGTCTGGGCCTGGAAAAACTTGGCGTCGAGACAGATCGTGGCTGCGTCGTCATTGATGGCTTTGGAAACACCAATATCCCGGGCATTTACGCCATTGGCGATGTTGCAGGACCACCTATGCTCGCCCACAAGGCCGAGCATGAAGGTGTCATCTGTGTCGAGGCAATTGCCGGCAAGAATCCACACCCAATGGACAAGGGCATGATCCCCGGTTGTACCTATTGCAATCCTCAGGTCGCATCTGTCGGACTGACCGAGGCCAAAGCCAAAGAAGCTGGCCACAAGGTAAAAGTCGGCCGTTTCCCATTTGTGGGCAACGGCAAGGCCATAGCTCTTGGCGAGCCAGACGGACTGGTGAAAACTGTCTTCGATGAGAAAACCGGCCAATTGCTGGGTGCCCATATGGTGGGAGCCGAAGTGACGGAACTCATTCAGGGCTATGTGGTTGCCATGAATCTCGAGACAACTGAAGAAGAGCTGATGCATACCGTCTTCCCACACCCTACATTATCGGAAACGATGCATGAAAGTGTGTTGGATGCTTACGGGCGTGTGATCCACAGCTAGAACAATGCAGATCGGGAACTGAAAAGGCCGGAACAACATGGTTACTCTGATAGACAATTCCGCAGAGCGGCTTTCTGACAAGCCAGCACCAGCGGACCAGATGGCAAAACAACGCCACCCGGAGAAGGCCCATAAGCCGGATTCGGACATTCTGAGAAAACCTGACTGGATTCGTGTGAAAGCGCCAGGAACAGGACGTGGCTCGGAAGTCTACAAGGAAACCAAGGCGATTGTGACTGCCAATAATTTGGTCACAGTCTGTCAGGAGGCTGGCTGTCCGAATATTGGTGAATGCTGGTCCAAAAAACATGCCACCATGATGATCATGGGGGATACCTGCACACGCGCCTGCGCATTCTGCAATGTGCGCACAGGTATTCCACTACCGCTGGACCCCAATGAACCCGCAAATGTTGCCGAAGCGGTTGAAAAGCTTGGACTGAACCATGTTGTGATCACATCGGTTGATCGCGATGATCTGGATGATGGCGGTGCACAGCATTTTGCCGACGTTATTCGTGCCATCAGAAAGCAAAGCCCAGACACCACAATCGAAATCCTGACACCCGATTTTCTGCGGAAAGAGGGCGCTTTGGAAATAGTGGTGGAGGCAAAACCTGATGTCTTCAATCACAATCTGGAAACGGTTGCCTCCAACTACCTGACTGTGCGCCCTGGCGCGCGCTATTTCCATTCCATCCGGTTGTTGCAGCGGGTCAAGGAATTGGACCCGACAATTTTCACAAAATCCGGCATCATGGTTGGCCTTGGTGAAGAGCGTAATGAAGTGTTGCAACTGATGGATGATTTGCGCTCTGCGGATGTGGATTTCATTACCATTGGCCAGTATTTGCAGCCAACCCGCAAACACCATCGGATCGTGAAGTTTGTGACGCCAGAGGAATTTGAAGCCTTTGAGACCGTTGCCTATTCAAAGGGCTTTCTGATGGTCTCTTCCAGTCCACTGACCCGCTCGTCACATCATGCGGGCGAAGATTTTGCGCGTCTTAGAGCGGCCCGGGCTTCCAAATTGAACAATGCTGCCTAGAGACACCTGCGTTGCCAAAGTTTGAGACCACACGGATTGTCGGCCACACGGCAGAGCAGATGTTTGCACTCGTAGCTGATATTGAGCACTATCCAGAGTTTGTGCCTCTATGTCAGCGCTTGTCTGTTCGCGGACGAGAACAACAATCTGACGGCACAGAAATCATGATTGCGGACATGTCGGTCGCCTATGGCCCGGTCAATGAAACATTTGTAACGCGTGTCGTGCTGGATGCACCAAACATGTCGATACGGGCCACCTATCTGGACGGACCGTTTTCCCATCTGGATAATCTTTGGCGATTTGAAAACCGTGAAACCAGTGAGTCGGGTATCGCCTCAGCAGTCAATTTCAAAATCGACTACGAGTTCAAATCGCGCACACTGGGAATGCTGATGGGCTCCATGTTCGATCGGGCTTTTCGCAAATTCGCTGAAGCGTTTGAAGCGAGAGCCGACACAATTTACGCGGCGCCTTCAGATAAGCAGGCCTGAACCAGCATAAGCGCATCAAGAACCGTCTGTATTCTAATTTCAGAACGCCCATTATCCGGATAGCTTTGCAAAACATGTCGGGTCACGCCACTCCGGATGGAACACGCCATATGGACGGTCCCAACCGGCTTTTGGTCTGACCCACCACCTGGACCGGCGACTCCGGTCACAGACACCACGATGTCTGCAGCACAATGCAACAATCCACCTTCGGCCATAGCAATCGCAACATCCTTGCTAACGGCGCCATGTTTTTCAATCAGGCTTGATGGCACACCAACCAGTTGCGACTTCGCATCATTGGAATAGGTCACAAATCCTGCCTCTACCACAGCCGAAGACCCTGCAATTTCCGTAAGGCTGGCGGCGATCAGTCCGCCTGTGCAGGACTCCACAGTCGCCAGCATTTTGCCGGCAGCCTCACAGGCTTCCAGAGTAGATGTTGCGGCTTCATGGAGGCGCTTTTCGATCATCGGTTCTAGGATCCCTGAAACACAAGTGTTGCGGTTGCAAAGGCAGAAATACCTTCCTTGCGGCCGGTGAAACCGAGCCTTTCTGACGTCGTAGCCTTAACGCTGATGCGGTCACGCTCCAGCCCCGTAATCTCGGCAATGCGATCACGCATGATATCCCGGTGCGGACCGATTTTGGGTGCCTCACATACAAGGGTCACATCCAAATGGGTGATGGTGGCTTGCCGTTGTTCCGCCCGGGCAATTGCGTGGGCCAGAAATTGATCCGAAGAGGCGGCTTTCCATTTTGGGTCACTGGGCGGAAAGTGCGAACCAATGTCACCATCAGCCAGCGCACCCAAAACAGCATCTGTCAGAGCGTGCAAACCGACATCCGCGTCTGAATGGCCCTTTAATGCGCGTTCATGGGGCAGGGTGACGCCACACAAGATCACCTCATCCCCTGCTTCAAATGCGTGAACATCATAGCCATGACCAACCCGAACATCAGGCACCGAAGAGGATTTCTGTCTTGCATCCATCAATAATCTCGCAGTTTCGAAATCATCCGGCTCGGTGACTTTCCAGTTGTTACGGTCACCAGCGGCAATAACCACAGCCCCGCAATAGGTCTCGAAGATCACAGAATCATCTGAGCAATCTCGATGTCCATCATCCAAAGCCCTGACATGAGCATCAAGGAGTTTTTTGAAGTCGAACCCCTGAGGGGTCTGAGCCTGATAAATGCCGTCCCGGCGAATCGACCCGGAAATACAGACAATGTTCTCGTCCCAATTCGTACCACTATCGCCTTGCTTCAGGCTGTCTACAACGGGAATAGCAGCAATACAGCCTCCATGGTGGACGGCCAGATTGATTACACTCGTGATAATCCGGGTTGATACAAAGGGCCGCGCCGCGTCATGCACAAGCACCACATCCCATTGCTCAGAATGTGCGGCTAAGTGATGCAGGCCATTCAACACGGACAACTGTCGAGATGGGCCGCCTATGACAGTGGAAAAACTTGTGGAACCGGCGTCATCATCCAGCTTCGGTAGCCTGGTACTATCTGTGTTTTCAGGCACGACACAGGCAATATGATCGACTTCAGGCACCGCAGCAAACGCGTCAACCGTCCACTGAAACAGGGGTTTCCCCGCGATTGGGTAAAATTGCTTGGGGATTCCCTCAGTTTCTTCAGAAGCGCGACTTCCCTTGCCCGCCCCGACGATCAAAACAGCAACCCGAGGCGGTTGTTCATCACTCATATCTGCACAGTCCTGTTAACCTTGGAGAACGCGAATGAGACCATTCTTCTCCGTTTGGGCAAATTGCGTTTGCCTAAATTCCATGCAGTGTTATAAACTGCTTAAAATATAGTCAGGGTCTTTGTTTCATGATACCGCCCATTTGCATTGGACGCCATAAAATAGAGTGCCCTGTGTATCTCGCCCCCATGTCTGGCGTGTCAGACCTGCCATTTCGCCGTATTGCGTGGCGGTATGGGGCTGGTCTGGTTGTCTCCGAGATGGTGGCCTGTGAAGCACTGGCCAATAAAAGTCGAGAAATGGCCACCCGAGCCCGTGGTGAGGGCGTGGGTATTCACGTCGTACAACTGGCAGGACGTGAAGAAAAATGGATGGCTGAAGGCGCAAAAATTGCGGCTGACAGTGGCGCAGACATATTGGATATCAATATGGGCTGTCCGGCACGCAAGGTGACCCATGGTTACTCAGGCTCGGCGCTGATGCAGGACCCCGATCATGCTCTTCGTCTGATTGAAGCAACCGTCAACGCTACCAACTTGCCGGTCTGTCTCAAAATGCGTTTGGGCTGGGACGAAAACAGCCTGAATGCAGATGAAATCGCGCGACGAGCCGAAGATGCCGGTATTCAACTGGTGACAATCCACGGACGTACAAGGAACCAATTCTACAAGGGCAAGGCAGACTGGGCAGCCATTCGCCGTGTGTCCGACAGTGTGGATATCCCGGTCATTGCCAATGGCGACATTGTTGAATTGGATCAAATTGAAAACGTATTGAATCTCTCCGGCGCTGACGGGATCATGATTGGCCGTGGGGCATATGGCAGACCATGGTTCCCTGGCTATGTGACAAGCCGTGTTTCCACCAATCCAAAACCAATGCCAGAACCATCGCGGGATGAAAAACACGCACTGGCTTCCGAGCATTACGAAGCAATTCTGTCTCACTACGGCATCAAGGTTGGCATTCGCGCAGCACGCAAGCATCTTGGCTGGTATCTGGACGACGCGGGCATAAGCAACTCAGGGCTTCGCAAGGACATCCTGACGGGCACAGATCCTCAAACCGTTCTGAAGGCGCTGGATGACGCTTTCTCATCAGCGCCCGAAACCAACGAGAAACTGGAGATAGCAGCATGAGCGGACTTGCAAGATCACTGCTGAATGCTGCCATTGGCAGCGATGCTCCAACATCGAATGCTATTTTGAACGCCTTGCCGCATCCCGTGTTGTTTCTCAACCGGGCGTTGGAAATAAAGTCGATGAATCAGGAAGCTGAGACATTTTTCCAAAGCAGCTCCACAGTCCTGAAAGGGCGTTCACTGTCTTCTCTTCTGCCGTTTGGCAGCCCGGTTATAGATGTTGCCCAACAGGCCATCGACAGGAACCTTCCGGTTTTTGAATACCGGGTGGCAATCGCGTTTCAGGGCAGGGCCGACGAAAGACGCATCGACGTCAACGCCGTTCCCATATCAGAAGATGTGGAAGGTCTGGTGCTCATGTTCCTGGAGCGCACCATGACGGAAAAACTTGATCGCCAGTTGACCCATCGGGGCGCCGCCAGAACGGTCACGGGCCTTGCTGCCATGTTGGCCCATGAGATCAAAAACCCATTGTTTGGCATTCGCGGCGCCGCCCAGCTTCTGGAAACTTCTGCTGATGAAAATGATCGGACGCTGACCCGCCTCATCTGCGATGAAACAGACCGCATTGTCCGTTTGGTGGATCGGATGGAGGTCTTTTCTGATGAACGGCCTGTAGAACGTGCCCCGGTGAATATTCACGTTGTTCTGGAGCGGGTTAAGTCTGTTTCCCAATCCAGTTTCGGACGTGATATCAGGATGATTGAACGCTATGATCCGTCATTGCCATTTGTTTATGCCAATCATGATCAGCTGATCCAGATTTTTCTGAATCTTGTCAAGAATGCTGCCGAAGCGCTGCATGATGAACCAGAACCGGAAATCACTCTCCGCACAGCCTTTCGGCCCGGCATTCGTTTGGCGCTGCCCGGAACCAGTGACCGGATGAGCCTTCCGCTTGAATTCAGTGTTGAAGACAACGGGCCGGGCATC
>CAZOCA010000019.1:0-4157 GCA_964578105.1 uncultured Pararhizobium sp. | reverse complement strand
TGTTTGACCCGTTCATCACAACAAAAACCAATGGGACCGGCCTCGGCCTCGCATTGGTCGCAAAGATCGTGCGTGACCATGGTGGCGTGATTGATTGTGAAAGCCGAAAAGGCAGCACAGTTTTTAAAATTTTGCTTCCTGCTTTCAAGGAAGAGAAAATCAATGAGTAAGAGAAAGGGCCCCTGCTGATGGCCGGTGAAACGATCCTTGTTGCCGATGATGATGCCGCAATCCGGACCATTCTGGATCAGGCACTCACACGTGCAGGCTATCAGGTCCGCCTGACAGGAACAGCTGGAACGCTGTGGCGTTGGGCAAGCCAAAATGAGGGCGATTTGATCATCACCGACGTGGTGATGCCTGATGACAATGCCTTTAATCTTTTGCCGCGCATCAAGAATGTGCGTCCGGATTTGCCGATCCTGGTAATGAGCGCCCAGAATACGTTCATGACGGCCATCACGGCATCGGAACGCGGTGCCTATGACTATCTGCCAAAACCGTTTGATCTGCGCGAACTGGTTTCCATCGTTGAACGTGCTTTATCAGAACGTAACGTTGGCAAAGTAGCCGATGTTTCCAACCGTGACGGAGATGATATTCCGCTGGTTGGTCGATCTTCTGCCATGCAGGAGATTTACCGGGTTCTTGCAAGGTTGATGCAGAATGACCTGACTGTGCTTATCGAAGGAGAGTCAGGGACAGGCAAGGAATTGGTTGCCCGCGCACTCCATGATTACGGTAAGCGCAAGAATGGACCTTTTGTTGCCATTAACATGGCCGCTATTCCGCGCGATTTGATTGAAGCTGAGTTGTTTGGCTACGAGAAGGGGGCCTTCACCGGCGCCCATAATCGAGGAAGCGGTCGCTTTGAGCAGGCGGAAGGCGGGACACTGTTCCTGGACGAAATTGGTGATATGCCAATGGACGCCCAAACGCGATTGCTGCGTGTGCTTCAGCAGGGCGAATACATGACTGTCGGTGGCAGGAAGTCCATCAAGACAGACGTCCGCATTGTGGCTGCCACAAACAAGGATTTGCATCACCTTATAGGCGAAGGACGCTTCCGCGAGGATCTGTACTACCGCTTGAATGTGATTCCGATCCGACTCCCATCACTCAGGGACCGGCTTGAAGACATTGATGATCTGGTCAGACATTTCTTCAACCTGGCAGCGAAAGAAGGGTTGGGCGCAAAACAGATTGACGGCAACGCTCTGTCGCGCATGCGAAAGCACAGCTGGCCAGGCAATGTGCGGGAGCTGGAAAACGTCGTGAGACGACTGGCCGCATTGTATCCTCAGGATGTGATCACCCATTCGATTGTCGATCATGAGCTTGGCAAGGTGAACACCATTGCTGGGGATGAACCCGCCAACTCGCAACCTCAGGACATATCACTGCTTATTGAATCACTCGTGAAATCGGCTTTCTCAGAGGCGCCATCCGGTGCTCCAGAACACCTGTATCAAACCGTCCTTCATCGGATGGAGAGGCCCCTTATCAGCACAACACTTGCCCATACCGGCGGGAATCAGATCAAGGCGGCCGACATTCTGGGGTTGAACCGCAATACATTACGCAAAAAAATCAAAGAATTAGATATCAAAATAATGAAAGCGGTTTAAAGGGAGGCTCCCACACAGGAAACAGCGTTGATTCACCTTCAGCTGTACAGTCTCCACAATAAAGCCACACTATCCGTGTTTGCCATGGTATGCATTTGTTGTATATTTGCATCACATCATATGCGGACCCAAACAGCTTTCTATGACCCAACTGGATATCACTTCTAGCGGGACGACCAACGTGACCTCAAAAGGCACGTCAGATCGTCCGCGTCTTATCCGGCTTATCGGGTTTATAGCAGCCATTCTCGCGCTGATTTCCGCGGGCATTTCATTCATGGTTCTGATGGCATTCACGTCCATCAAGCCAGACCAGGACACAGTCCAGGTTGCCGTCATCGTAAACGGCATCCTCGTCAGCGTGCTGGTCGGGGCAATCGTCTGGGAACTGGTCGGCATTTGGCTTGCACGCAAGAATCGCCGAGCAGCTGCGCGCCTTCATGTTCGGGTCGTTGCACTTTTCAGTGTGGTTGCGGCCGCGCCTGCCATTCTTGTCGCCATTGTAGCGGGCGTAACGCTGGACCGGGGCCTTGATCGTTGGTTTGACACGCGGACCAAAGAAATCGTCAATACATCCCGTTCTGTGGCTCAGGCCTATGTTCAGGAACACACCCGCGTTCTGGCCAATGATGTTATCACCATCGCAACAAGTCTGAACAATGCGGGCACCAATCTGACCTCAGATCAGGACCGGCTTCTCGGGTATCTCACCACTCAGGCGCGCCTGAGACGACTCACAGCCATTCTGATTCTGGACGCCGATGCCAATGTCGTTGCCCGCAGCAGCGGCGGCGCTGAGACGGAAGTACTCCCCATACCAAGCCCCAATGCCCTGCGCGGTCTTACAGCAGATGAGGTAGCCCTCCAGAACCGCGGCCTGTCGAATGTAGCCGGCGCGGCCATGAAGCTATCGTCCTTTGATCAGGACACGTATCTGTATCTTGTTCGCGCACTCAATCCTGAAGTGCTGGAATACGTGCTTTTGGTGAATGAGCGAGCTGCTGAGTATCAGGAGCTTGAGAGAACACAATTCAGCGTCCAGATTGCCTTCGGATTGCTCTATATCGGGATTGCACTCATCGTTCTTCTGTCAGCCATCTGGATGGGCATCAATTTTGCCAATCGACTGGTATCGCCCATTCGGCGGCTTATGACCGCAGCAACTGAAATTTCATCAGGAAACCTTGGTGTCCGTGTTCCATGGGACAAAAAAGAAGGGGACCTGGGAACGCTCTCGCAAACCTTCAACACCATGACAGAGCAACTCCAAAGCCAAAGAGACGATCTCATCCTTGCCAAAGACCAGGTCGATGAGCGACGCCGTTTTAGTGAAGCGGTTCTGGCAGGTGTAACAGCAGGTGTTATCGGGATTGAAGCCGACGGAACGATCAGCCTCGTGAATCGCTCGGCATTGCGCATTCTTGAAGTCGATAGAAGCAAACTACTGTCTGAAAACGTTGCAGACGCCATACCCGAACTTGCGTCCACAGTTGCAGCTGCTGTCGCCAATCAGCGCCCGTTGCATCAGGACCAGATCAGCATTCGCAGAAAGGGCGACGAGCGAACTCTGAATGTGCGCATTACCATGGAACAGTCAGACGACGCAGAGCACCGCTTCGTCATCACTCTGGATGAAATTACCGATCTGATTGCAGCCCAAAGACGGTCCGCGTGGGCCGATGTAGCGCGCCGGATCGCTCACGAAATCAAAAACCCGCTGACGCCAATCCAACTGTCAGCGGAGCGGCTCCAACGTCGTTATGGGCGCAAGCTTGAAACAGACCGGGAAGTCTTCGACCAGTGTACCGCCACAATCATTCGTCAGGTTGGCGATATCGGGCGAATGGTGGATGAGTTCTCCTCGTTTGCGCGGATGCCTCAGCCTGTAATGGTAGAACGGAACTTATCGGACGCGATCAAGGAAGCTGTCTTCCTTCAGGAAGTCGCGCATCCCGAAATTCTATTCACAATGGAGCTGCCTGAAGCGGAATTGATCGGACGCTTCGATCACCGGCTGATCTCACAGGCACTGACCAACATTGTCAAAAACGCCACCGAAGGAATTTCGGCGGTTCCCTCCGAGTTGAATCGGCAGGGCCGGATTCTTGTAACCGCCATCCAGGAGGGCGAAACCTTTATCATCAATGTGACAGATAATGGTGTTGGTTTGCCGAAACAAAACAGAAGTAAATTGCTCGAACCCTACATGACCACAAGGGAAAAGGGCACTGGCCTTGGTCTCGCCATAGTTAGGAAGATTTTTGAAGAGCATGGTGGAGGAATCGAACTGCTGGATGCTCCCGTAAATGCAGATGGGGAACAATTTGGAGCCATGGTCCGGCTGACCATGCCTGTAACTGCCGTTGACATTGATGCGCAAGAAAAAGAAGTAGGCTAATGGCGTCAGACATATTGATCGTAGATGATGAAGCAGACATTCGTGACCTCGTCGCGGGTATTCTGGAAGATGATGGTTACGATGTGCGTACAGCGCAGGACAGTGACAGCGCGCTGGCTGCGATAAATGAC